>CAJXHA010000244.1 GCA_913053615.1 uncultured Bacteriovoracaceae bacterium
GAAAGCCACTGCCAGCTGGCCGCATAAGGTCAGCTGGCCCAAGGATGGCCAACTATCAAGATTTTAAATTAAGTATCTAATATTATTAAGGATTTTACCCTTCTAGCATGGACGCTTTCCTCTCTTTAAGCATATCTCTAACCTACCTAATCTCACTTCTCAGGCCCCTTATATTAAGGGGCCTTCACTTTTTTAGCTTAATTATAAGTAAAATTTTCAAAAATATAGCGCTGCGTCAGAAAAGCATGTATGTTGCCCCCACTTAACTTTGAATGGAGGAACCATGAAAGCAATCTTAGGATTCTTAGTACTAATGAGCTCAATTGCATTTGCTCAAGATCTTAGTCAAATCGGTCACAGTGCCGGCTTTATGTTACTTGATAACGGAAAGACCTACACTATTAAATCTTATTTCGATTCTAATGGAATAGTTATGCCTCAACCTTTAGGATATTTCACTTTACCTGAAGAAGTTGAATATAGTGGATCAAATTATTATATCGATAAAAATGATGTTATCCACACAACAGACTCACAAGGTTATCTATATAAAGACATGCATTACTTAGATGATTATTCAGCAACAGAAGCTGGTGGGGTTTTCTTCTTCTCTAGAAAATCTGGTTCAGAAAGTATTGCTGCACATATTGTTCAAACAAATGGTGTTATCGTAACTCATCATGCAGAAGGTTTTGAACTATTTAGTGATGCATACAAACTTGGTGGTGTTTACTTCACTGATAGAAGAGGTGAAATGTATATCACTAACCCATATGATGGAAAACTTTATAAAGGTAAAGAAGACATCAAAGTAAAAAGAAAGAAAGTTGTTCATTATGGACATAATTATGTTCTTATGAAAAATGGTGACATGATTGTTATTGGTTTTGTACCAAGAACAAAAGTTGATGAAGAAGGTAACACTTACACAACACATGTTGCGAATATTAAAAAAGTTAAAGGTTTTAGAAATACTAAAAAACACGGTGGTACTTTCTTCTTTAACTCAAAAAATGAATTAATTGCGATCACTGATCAAGGTGAAGTTGTAAACAGAGGTAAAGTTGTGATTACTTCAATTGAAAAAGATAAATCAAATGAAGAGCCAGAGCTTTTAGGTACAAGCTACTTTATCTATGATGATGGTGAAGCATACATGATTGATAAAAGCGGATACCTTTGGTTTTTAAAGAAGCTACCGTTTTATGAAAGAGTTGGAATTACAAATGTTCCGTTCGAGAGATAATCGAGAACTGATAAGTTAAGTAAGAGGCCCTTATAACAAGGGCCTTTTTTTATGCCATTTTTATAATCTTAAATTTCTTTAAAAAATAAACTGATAAATACCCAAAATCAATTTCAAACTTTTTTGCTGCAAACTTTAATCGAGTTGGAAACTTATGGTGATTATTTTGATACAATTCACCCATCATTAAAAAATCGATTGGAAGTGTATTCTTTGAATTATCACCATTATCAAAGTTTTGATATCCATACTTATGCCCACACCAATTAACAATTGCACCATGAATCGGACCCATTAACCAATGCATAGGCAGGAATGCAAACTGCCACCAATACTCAGCAATACTCATATATAGAAAAAAGAAAGCTGCACCAAAAAGTATTCTTGTGATCCATGCATCTGCAAATTTATCTAAGGCCTTCCACTCTTTTACCCCAGCTTGAATATGATCATATCTTTCTGGGTGTTGAATGATTTCCTTATATATATTAAAAGTATGCAACATCATTTTCATAACATTACTCGCTTTAACTGGTGAATGAGGATCATCATTTTGATCTGAGTATTTATGATGAAGTTTATGTAAGATTGCGTATGCTCTAGGGTTTAAAAATGAACTTCCTTGAGTAATGAAAGTACCAAAATAAAAAACCCTTTCCATAAATGGACTAAGTTTAAACATATTATGGGAAGCGTATCTATGTAAGAATACAGTTTGGAAAAATAATGATGAATACCAATGAATAATTAATAAACCCAGTATAATTAAAGTACTAAGCATAAAGTCCCCTCTTTCTATCTAGACTTTGTTATACTGATTTATCTTTAGTTTAACTAGTTAAAAAAAGTTTGATCTATCTCAGTTCATCTCTTTAATATTCGTGTTTTCAGGAACTTGGAATTCAAAATCTGCTTTGTTAAGTTTTTGTTTAATATTAAACTTTTTTAATTCGAACTTTGTGGGTTGTGGTTTCTGCTCAAAATAAAGAATCATATTTGCGATGTCAGCTATTGAGTTTTTACTCTCATTTTTAAAAGTAAATTCAATTTTTAAAAGTCCTAATTGCTTAGAGGCCTTTTCTGAAAAAGTTAGAGTTGCACTCTTTTTACCAAGCTTTACTTTATAGAGTTCATTATCTTTTAAGCCACGAGTGAGTGCTTCAAATACTTTTGAGTAACAATAAACATTTGAATCCCCCTTAGTTAACTCTCCTTTTTCACTCTTATCAAATGGAGGAACATACTTATAAGTAGTTTTAGGGTTACAGACATAAATTAATTGAGGAAGATTTTCTTCAAAAGTATCAAAGGAAGTATAATAAATATACCCACCTTGCATGTATTTAATTTCTGTTTTTATAGACTCAGCTTTATGTACTTCATTTAACTCTGCCACAAAGCTCTTAGGAACAAAGGCAGCATTAGCTGCCTGAATAAGTGAAACAATTAAAATTAAAAATATTAAAATTCTCATATTTAAGCCACTCAAGTCTTAGTGTAATTGAACTGATACAGCTTTTGATACACCTGGTTCTTGCATTGTCACACCATAAAGGGTGTCATTAAGTTCCATTGTTTTCTTATTATGGGTAATCAAAATAAATTGCGACTCACTACTCATTTCTCTAAGTAATTCATTAAAACGACCAACGTTAGCATCATCTAATGGAGCATCAACCTCATCTAGTAGACAGAATGGAGATGGCTTCACCAAGAAGATAGAAAAGATCAGAGAAACAGCCGTCATTGCTTTTTCCCCACCACTCATAAGGTTGATCGATTGCATTTTCTTACCTGGTGGCTTAGCGATAATATCAATACCACACTCTGGACTATCCAGATCACCAACGATTTCAAGTCTGGCTTCTCCCCCACCAAAGATAATTGGGAAAACTTTTTCGAATCTTTCATTTACTTCATTATAGGCCTGAGCGAATCGCTCCTTAGACTTATCATCAATGTGCATAATCGCAAGCTCAAGATCTTCAAGAGATTTCTTTAATTGTGCTTCTTGATCCCTTAGGAAATCATAACGTAACTTTTGTCTGTCATAATCTTCTACTGCTTGCCAATTAATTTCACCAAGACGATTTAAGTCTGACTTATAGCGCTTAAGTTTATCTTTTGACTCTCTTAGAACAGCAGGGAAACGTTTTTCAAAGCTATATTCTTGAATTTCAATTTCAACTTCACCATCTTCAGTTTCCATTACATACATTGGGCTTAAATCAGCAAGTCCTTCTAAAGACTCACTAGTTAGCTCAAGATGTGATTTTAAAATGGCACGTAAATCAACTTTATACATATCAAAACAGTCTTTAACTAGAATTTCTTCATCAATTACAATCTGCTCAGTTTTAAGATTTAATTCAACATTAGACTTTTCAATATCATTAATATCTTTAGTAAGCTTTTTCACTTCCGTTTCACGATCGTTCATACCGTTTAGAAGTTCAGTTAGCTCATCTTTAATCAGATTTAAATAGTTCTCTTTCTCAGACATAATCTCAGCCTGATCAGAGTTCTTTTCTTTTAGTTCTTCAATTGTGTCAAAGCTCATTTGAATTTCTTCTTCGAGCTTTTCTAACATTTCAATATTTGCTTCTTTCTTTTGGGCGTATCTTTCAATTTGAGAATTCACATCATCAATTTGTGATTGGAAGTTCTCTAATTGAGTATGATAAGTTTTCGCATTAGCTTGCAGCTCAAGGAGCTCGCTTCTTTCAGCTTCATATAAGCTTTTTAATTCATTATAAGCTTCACGCATTTCAAAGAGTTGCTCTGTCAGTGTTTCAACCTCAGACTCTAATTGTTCTTTCTTATCCACTGAACTTTCCTCAGTTTCTAGAATCTCGAGTTTCTGAACACTAATTTCTTGTTTTCTCTTATTTAAAATATCAAGCCTTGAACTATGAGTAGAAAAGTTTTTCTCTTTAGACTCTAGACTAGACTTAGTTGCAATAAATTCGTTATTAATTGTTTCTCTTTGAGATCTAAGGTCTTCAAAGCTTGTCGCAAGGTCATCCATTCTCTCTTTAAGATCACTTACTTCTGTTTCTAGTTCAGTAAGAGCATTATTCTTCTCTTCAAACTCAAGAGTTAACTCTTCAATTAAATTATTTCTTTGAACAACTCCCATTGAAGCATTCTCTTCAGTACGCTTTGAGAGTTTAACTCCATTAAGTGACTTATAGATAAAATGATTTCCATCTTTAGAAATCAAACCTTTAACATTTAATTCTGTTACGGCCTTCAGTGCCTTCGCTAAATCAAAATTCTCTGCAATATAAAAACCATTAAAGTACTTATTTAATACTTCCTTATATTCTGAATTACTGATTTTGATAATATCTTCAATCGCAATAACGTCTTCAATTCCTTTTAAAGCTAATCTTTCTTTTGTCTCAGGAGTTGATAGGTCTACTGTATTTTTAGGATAAATATAATCAAGACTTAAATCTGCTTCAAGACCTTCGAGGTTTGCTAACTCTGTATCTTTCTTAATAAGTGCATCAAAGTCTTTTTCAAAAAGAATTTCAATTGCTCTGGCATAATCTGCTTCACACTGAACAATATTTCCAAAGATTTCAAAAGAGCCTTCCCCTTTTTCTTCAATGTACTTAAGTCCACCTTCTTTAACTCCAACACCAGAACGATTAAGTTCAATCAGAGATTGTCTCTTCGAATCAAGCTGTATCACTTCCTTTGAAAGATCACGTAGAGTCGCATCTTTTTCTTTAAAGGCCTGAGTTACTTCTTCTTTTTGTGTTTTAGTATCTTCATACTGAGCTTCTATTTCTTCAAGTTTTGCTCTAAGAGTTTGAACTTCATCTCTTTGAGCAACTAATTCATCTGAGAAATCAGCAGTATTTTTTTCAATCTCTTCAATCTCAGACATAATTTCTTCAAGAGCATTTGAGAACTCTTGTAGTTTTGAAGCGTTTCTAAATACAATC
>CAJXHA010000245.1 GCA_913053615.1 uncultured Bacteriovoracaceae bacterium
AGAATATAATAATGGTAATATTAAAATTAGTCCGGGTGAAATTATTGGGATTACTCCTAACCTATTTAACTTTTCCAACTCTAATATTGGTGGAGTAAGAGTTCTCGCAAACGACTGGGATCATATGAAGTTAGATGTATCAACTGAGAACCATGTGAATACAACTCAAAACTTAGTTGCCAATGAAGATATCGCAATGTGGAAGCCTTGTCAGATTGATGGATTTCCTCTTGTCACTGAAAATGGGATTGCAGAGACTCCAGGCTCAGAAGCTGAGGGAGATTGTCTTTTTACAACAAAACATAATCAATCTTTAACTGATACTGCAACAACTCCTGAGTATTATCCAGATTCGCCACAGCCAGTTTGCTTTGTTCAGTTCAGTGATGAGAATGAAACAAAGTGGGTTTCACAAGATTTCTTTAGATCTCAAGAGCTTTTATTAGAAGATGATGAATGCCTTAATGGTCCAAGTATGTCTGGAAATAATTTTAATCCTAATGAGTGTCTTGTAAGAGTATTACCAGGTGGATCACATGCCGTCTTTGGTAAAATTGATGCTCAAAAAACATGGCAGAAAACTCTACAAGGTGATGGCTCAGCTGCTACAGTTAGCTCGAATCACATTCTTGTGATGGAGATAAATAAACTTATTCGTCCTGGAACAACATTTAATTGTCGTTTTAGAGCAACTTTTTCAAATTGTAGTGATTGTTTTGAAGATGAAAATGGTGATGAGTATCCTGACTATGAGTATGCAGGAAGTGAACCATTTAAAATCATAAACTTCTCATTTAAGGTGTTAGACTAATGAAAAAAAATAATGCCTTTTTAATACTATCATCATTTATTGTGCTCTTTGCACTTGGTTTATTTTTTTATCAGAGTAATGAAAAAACAAGTAAGACTACTCATACAACTAATAAATTAAAAGACTCAGTTCCAAAGAAAGCTAAAAAAATTGTTAAAAATAATTCAAAAACAATTAGTCAGCCGCAAAAAGATAAACAGAAATCCAGAGGGCCAGCGACCCTAGTAAAGAAGGCCAGTGCAAAGTCTTTTCAAAATAATTGGAAGGAATTGGCCAATAAGAGACTTGCGGCAAATTTAACTGAGAAATTTCAAATAGAAATTGAACCAGTAACGATAAAAAGCATTGCTAATGGGGCCTTTGAAACTAAGAAAGTACAAGAAGCGATTATTAGTATCACTCACCCAACAGGAGCGAAATCTAGTTACTCTGCCCTGATTGATCCCAATACAGGTGTTATAATCGAAACCTTTAATCATACTCAATTTGAGAATCGCGACTTCTATGCTGTGAAATTAAAGGCAGATTACAATAGCTTAAAGCTTGTTCCGCTTAATAAGAAGAAACAATAAACGCAAAGCATCTAAATAAATATTATTAGACATTTTATGATATTTTCTACCTCACTTATTGTATCAAATATGGCATTATACCCTATCTATGATTGATCTATCTGGCTTGAATTCACGTCAAAGAGAGGCCTGTGAAACTATAAAAGGTCCCCTCTTAATACTTGCAGGAGCGGGTTCTGGTAAAACCAGAACAGTGACTTATCGTATTGCTCATATGATTGTGAATTTGCGTATCCCTGCAAAGGATATACTGGCGGTTAGCTTTACCAATAAGGCCAGTATGGAGATGAATGAACGTGTGGCCAAGCTTATTGGACCAAGACGTAAAAGAGGAATTACTCTTTCAACCTTCCACTCCTTAGGAATAAAAATTCTACGCAATGAAATTCATCATATTGGTTATAATAATGATTTTACGATTTATGATTCCAGTGACCAATTATCAATTGTTCGCGAAGGCCTAAAAAATTTAAAAGTTGATAAAGCTGCTTTTGATAAAAAAACTATTATGTCTAAGATTGGATTTCTTAAAAATAATGGTATCACTGCTGATGAGTTTTCTCATACGGAATTCTTTGATCCAGACGATGCATACGATGTGGCCACAGAACACGTCTATCACTTTTATCAAGATAAACTACACTTTTATAATGCTGTCGACTTTGATGATATTTTATTTCTATGTGTAAAACTATTCCAAGAGAATCCTGAAATTGCTCAGAAGTACTCACAACGATATAAGTATATTATGATTGATGAGTATCAAGACACCAATGGTCTACAGTTTGAAATGGTAAGAGCGCTGACTAGCTGTCATGATAATTTATGTGTGGTTGGGGATGATGATCAATCGATTTATGCCTTTAGAGGTGCCGACATCACAAATATTTTAAACTTTGAAAAGCTTTATAATAATACCAAAGTGGTTAAACTCGAACAGAACTATCGCTCGACTAATCATATTCTTACTCTTGCCAATAAGGTTATTGTTAATAATAAAAAGAGAAAAGATAAAACCATGTTCTCGGATAATGATGGTGGTAGCCCTCCATTAATCTGGGCCTGTGGGGATTCAGATCATGAAGCTCAAATTGTTATTGATGAAATTACAAAAATCCAATTAGAAGGAAAATTTTTAGGAGAAGTTGCAATACTCTATCGCAGTAATACTCAAGTCCCTCCTTTTGAAGACCAATTACGATTGGCACAAATTCCTTATGCCATTATTGGAGGACAAAAGTTTTATGAGAAAAAAGAAATTAAAGATTTAATCGCATACTTATCTGTGATTAATAATCAAAAAGATGAGTTAAGCTTAAGAAGAATTCTAAACATACCTAATCGTGGGATTGGGAGTAAGAGCTTAAAAGACTTTTTAGAACGAGCAAGTGAGAAGAAAACAACTCTCTTTGAAATTATAAAAGAAGAAGCTCAGGGAGATTCTAAGCGAGCACACTCACTTAAAGAATTTGTCGATATTATCCATAAGTACCGTTCTCACTTTCAAACAATGCAATTACATCAGGCACTAAGCAGTCTTATTGATGATATTGATTATATGCAATTTGTAGAAAAATCTTATGATAGTCCTAAGATCGTTGCCCGTAAAAAAGATGATGTACGCAACTTTATTTTTAGTGCAGAAAAATTTTCAGATCGTTTTAAAGAAGAAGCAGAACTAAAGTTCTGGTTAGAAAGATTATTACTTGCTGATAACCAAGACCGCCAAAATGATAGTGATGAATTGGTAAAAAATGAAGTTCAATTGATGACATATCACTCTTCAAAAGGTTTAGAGTTCGACATGGTCTTTATGGTTGGAACAGAGGAAGAATTACTTCCTCACAAAAATACTATTAAAGATGGAACCGATATCGATGAAGAAAGACGTCTATGTTACGTAGGAATTACAAGAGCGAGAAAGCGCTTAATAATGACCTATGCAAAAGAGCGTAAGATATATGGAAAAAATATTAAACGTAATATCTCGCGTTTTTTTCATGAGCTTCCCAAAGGAGCCATTAAGGAACAAGATAGAACAAGTTTTGGTCATATGTCGGAAGACGAAGTTGATGAGTACAAGTCAAACTTCTTTAATGATTTATTATCTTCCCTGGATGATTAAGTGGCCATCCTTGGCCATCCCGCAGGGAAAACCTTCCTTGGTTAATTATTGAATTTATTATACTTATAAGTTTTAGCTTTAATCACATAGGTCTCTGGTGTATAGAGTCCAAATGTAAAAAATGCCCAAAGCATATTCTTTGTCTTTCTCTGTTTAATAATTTTTAATTCAGATGCTGAATCAACTCCAGCTTCCTTGAAGAACTCAGTTAAGTCGAGTTCATGTGTGGTGGGAATTGTACCGAATAAGAAAAATTCCTTATCAACAGTAAATTCTAAGTCCTTTGTGTAGTTCTCTCTCTCATGCATCGAAAGTTCAAGGTTAGGAGATTCGGAATGGATTTTAATTGAAGAACAACTAATATTTAGGAAAATATTAAAGAGTAATATTAAAATTAATCCTAATCTATTCACACACACCTTCGATGTTACAATTCTATTGTCCGAAACAGACTTAATATTGTCAAAAGGAAAGCGAGAAAAAAAACTAATGTGAGTTTATGTGAGTTTATTTATGTTTATAGTCTGTTGACTTTTTATTGATCAAATTTTCAATCGCTTGAAAGTGATCATTAGTTCTCTGAGTAATTCCTTGATACGCACTCAAGAGATTTAAATGTCTTTCTAAATCATCTCTATAAGCGTTTTCAATGGCCCTTTTCATTAATTGAACAGAGACAGGTGGTTTAGCAGCAATACTCTTTGCCATCTCTTGAGTGTATTGTTCGTAGTCTTCACCACAATAGTTGATTAAACCGATATCCTTTGCCTCAGTGCTGTCGATTACTTTTGCTGTTAAACTTAGCTCCATTGCCTTAGCAAATCCCACTATTTTTTGCAGATAATAACTTCCACCATCACCAGCAATGAGACCTAGATTAACAAATGTTTCACCAAACTTTGCTTTAGGAGATGCAATTCTAATATCACACATGCAAGCAAGGTCTAAGCCTGCCCCTATGGCCGCTCCATTAACCATAGCGATGCTTGGAGTAGATAAGGACGCAAAGACTCTTGGTATTTTTTGAATGCCCCTATGATAACGCTCACGTAACTCATTACTCTCACCCTGAAACATCTCTTCTTTATTTTTCATCTGATAAATATCACCTCCAGCACAGAAGTGTTTTCCTGCCCCAGTAATAATTATCACACGCACTTCATTATTTTCATCTGCACGATAAAGCTTTTGAATAAAATCTTCTATCATTTCACTTGTCCAAGCATTACTACTCTCAGGACGATTTAGAGTTAATGTTAAGATATGATCTTCAAGCTTTTCTAGAATCATTTTTCTCTCTTTTTTAATAAAGTCGTAAGGTACTTTGAAGGAGTTGTTTTTTGTATTTGCTCTAAAATAAACTGACTAGCATCAACTAATTTTTCTAAATCAATTCCATGCTCTAGTCCATAAGAGTTAAATAAATATAAAACATCTTCAGTTGCAACATTACCAGTTGCTCCCTTAGCGTATGGACATCCTCCTAGGCCTCCAGAAGATGCATCATAGGTAAAAATATCATTTTCAAGGGATTTTAAAATATTGGCAACGGCCATTCCTCTCGTATCATGAAAGTGCATAGCAATTTTTGAGAAGTCATACTTTGCTTTTAATGCCTTTAAATAAGTATCTACTTGTAAGGGATTTGCTATCCCAATTGTAT
>CAJXHA010000246.1 GCA_913053615.1 uncultured Bacteriovoracaceae bacterium
CAGCGGATCATTTATACTCGTCATTGACTTGAAAATATCTTCAATTTCTCTCGCAAATCCATCTTTAGGAATAAAAAGAACTACGATGAGTAAGAATTTAATTAAATTGCTGTTCGATAGCCTTAATTCCATCACTCTCCCTGTAATTCTTATTGTATCTAAAAGATTCTACTGTTATTTGAAAATCAACAATTTGGAATCTACTTCTTACGACATCTTTAATAGCCTCAATATTAAATGACTTAACATTTAAAATCCTTTCAGCCTTTTCTAAGTTTTCAAAAAAGATAATTGACTGAATAAATGTACCTCTCGCTTGATACTGATATAACTTTGCGAAATAAAATCCATTATTATCTTCTTGTCCGGGACTCGAACTTTCACTTTGAACTCTTAATTTAGAGCCAATATCACTTAGTAATGACTGTACTTGAGCATCATTAACGTCTGTTGGTAATTGCTTTTGAACTTTTTCAATTTGCTTAACAACTTCCTTTACTCTTTTCTTTGTTTCAGTAAGGTTCTTTTTAAATTCTTCAATTTGAATTAGCTTTCTTTTTTCTTTTTCAATCTTAGCTTTAATGACAGGTGTTTGAGTCAATATATTTTGATATTGATCGTTTTTTTCCTGATACAGCATAAAGATATTATTTGCTGCATAGAAAATAATTAACCAGTGAAAGTTTTTAATTAATAATTCTTTCATTCGAAGTTTAGCACCTTTGCCTTAATTCTAAATGTCTCCATACGCATCCCTCTATATTCAGGCTTTAAATCCGTAGGAGTACCATATTCAATATTCTTATTAAAAAAGATTGAGTTCTTTAAGTTTGTTAAAAAGTCACCAATAGCATTAAAGTTTAAGGCATACCCTTCAAAAATAAGCTCACCATCTTTTAGCTCTAATTTAGTTAGCCATAGTCCCTCAGGTACGTTCTCTGCAATATACTTTAAAAGTTCAAACGGGTTTTGGCGCTTGTTAATAATTTCCTTAACGACATCTAGTTTTCTAGCAAGCTTTTCTTCTTGATCTCTTAAAGCATCAACCTGCTTTTCTATCTCTCGCATACTTCTTACTTTAGTCGCCACTGATCGATAGTCATTGTTAAGTGCAGCTTGGATTGTCGTTTCTTTTTCTATTTCACCAACATAATAATTTTCTACAAAATTCTCGGGTACATAAAGAATCAGTAGTGAAACAACCAGCATTTTTATATTAATAAGACTTAAATCGATACCACCAATATTGGTAATCGAGCCGCCTTTTTTCGTGGGGGAAAGGTTAATCTCAATCATTAAGATCTCCTTAGCCCAAGACCAAGTGAAACTAAGCCTGTTGTGGCAATTTCATCTAAGTCTTCTTCATTAAATGATTTCTTATCAAATTCTACAGCTTCAAAAGGATTCAAAATTTCTACTTCTAGATCTACTAATTCTTGTAAAGTATCAATCAAGCCTGGTAGCTTACATGATCCCCCTGTAACAAAGCATGCACCTGCTTGCTCTGAAGAACCAACTGCAATAAAAAAGTTTAAAACTTTTTTAATTTCAGCCATCAATGTATCTGATTGATCTTGTATAATAGCAACGATTTCTTCAGGTAGATTCCCATTCTCATCACCATTAGTTTTTAAATCCTCAGCCTCTTCGTAACTGACACCCATTTGTCTTTGAATTTCTTCAGTGATTAAAACTCCACCAATACTTATTTCTTTTGTTAAAATGGGGCCGCCATCTTTATAAACAAGAATCGTGGTTTTTTGAGCACCAAAATCAATAATAATTGTTCCAACTTCACTATATTCCTGTAACTTATCACCAACAATAACTTCAAACATATTTGATATAGCGAAAACATTTAGATCAACATTTCTGACAATTAGTTCAGCTGACTTTGCAACTTCCATATAGCTTTCAGCTACTGATACTTTTAAGGCAGCTACGATTGTATCGACAACATCATCAGCTTCCATCTTCCCTAATACTTCAAATGCAACTTCAGACTCATCTGCACCAAAAGGAATATATTGCTCTGATTCCCATAAAACATTATCCTCAATATCTTCTTTTGAACCGTCAGGAACTTGTAACCTCTTGGTCATTGTATTTGGACCATCCATACCAAGGTTTACAATTTTCTTTTTAATTCCAGCTTTTTTCATTGCCTCAATAAGAGCATCAATGACTTCGTCTGGTTTTTGAATTTCATCTTCGATAATAGCGGCTTCACTTAAAGGAATACTTGCGTAATTTTGGAGAACATAACGATTTTTTTTAGGGTTTGATAATAGGGCGACCTTGACTGCGCTGAGTCCAATATCAATACCCACCAACTCACCTTTTTCAAAGTTGGCCATAAAATCTTTATATTTCTTCATTAATGATGACAATTCCCCATCCCTGATAAAACTATCAATAATACATTATACCTAGAGTTTTTTCGTAATATCAAGGTTTTAGTGCAAATAGTTAATTAAGATTATAGATGTTTATCAACTCAAAATACTTCGGAAAGTAAATCTGTACCGTTGCTACGATAATAATATAAGGTCCAAAGGCTAACGGTTTGTTTTTATTCATTTTACCCGATGCAATAAGAATAATTCCAATAACAGAACCAACTAGAGCACTAAAAAAGATACACTGCAGTATACCTTCAGGGCCTAGAAGAATTCCTAGTACTCCAAAAAGTTTTATATCGCCTCCACCTAAACCAATTTGTCCTCTGAGTTTATAAAACAAATAAGTAATTAAATAAGTTCCACCAAAACCAATCAGAAAACCTAGTGCCATATTAGCAATACTCGTTGTTAAAAATGCATAAGGTAAGATGATTATTAATAAGGCGAGATTAAGTTTATCTGGTAATAAGTGAAACTCAACATCTATTAAAAACATTGCGACAAATAGACACGCTATTGAAAAAAGACAGATATAGTTTACAAAAGCATCTAAGGACAAATTATCTGGAAATAAAAGTATCGCAATACAAGCAATAAGTAATTCTACTAATGGATATCGAATTGAAATAGGATTCTTACAATTCGCACATTTCCCCCTAAGTACTAAGTAACTGAAGACGGGAATGTTCTGGTACCATTTAATTAAGTTTGAACACTTAGGACATTTTGATCTAGGTGTTACAAAGCTCTGTTCTCTTGGAACTCTATGAATGATTACATTTAAAAAACTACCAATTAGTAGTCCATACATAGCAGCGAGAAGTTTTAATGGTAGCACTAGTCAAGGTCCTTTTTGTTAAAGACATACAGAGATAAAAATACCAATCCAATAGCATAAAGTAGACCATAACCAATGGAAGTTGTGAGGTACTCAATGCTTAAGTTTTGTTTATAAAGTAAGTAAGGTTTAAAGTTAAACTTATAAAACCCTGGAAGTAAAAAGTGATAAGCATCAAGAATATGCCCTAGAAGTGGTCTGATTTTTACAAACTCTAATAGTTTTGCTGCATCAATAGCATTACCTAATATATAAATAAGTATTGTTAATAGTACTGAAAGAGTTTTACTAGTTAGCATTGAAAGCAAGCTTACGATAATTAAAACAATCATTGATTCTAATAAAGTAGCAAATATTGTCCATAGTATAAGTGGTTGGAAGTCACCACCAGTTATAAAGTATAGAAATAAAGAAATTACAGAGAGTGTGACAATATTAACAATGAGAATACTTAAAAGTCCTAATAAGCGGCCTAAAATAAACGAACTTCTACTCACTGGCCTAGAAATTATCATGTATACAGTTCGATTTTCTATTTCATCTGAGAGTAAGCCTACTCCCATAAATATTGCGATACCAATTGCAGATAAATTTAATGTTCCGATACCAAAGTCAAGTGCAACTCTTGAAGGCTCACCATAAGTAAAGCTATAAGCGATATATGTAACAAGTAATTGCAAGAGTCCAAGTATCAGGACATTAACTAGCACCTTACTTTTTATAATTTCCTTAAAGGTATAATAACTAATGGTTGAGATATTATTCCACATTGTAAAATACCTCCTCAAGCGTAGGATTCTTTTTTTCTACTGAAATGATATTTGCATTTTTAGCAAGTAGATCATTTAGAAAGTTCATTTTTTCACTTTCTTTAATCATCTCTATATGTGTTTGACCATCTAGCTCATAGGAAACCTTATTCTCTAAAACAATGTTCTCCGAAATGATGTCATCAACAGATCCCTGATAAACTAGTTTACCACTTTTTATAAAGATAACTGAGTCACACACTTCTTCTACATCTTGAACAATATGGCTGCTAAAGAAGATTGTTTTACCTTCATTACGAATTAGACGAATAACATCTTTAAGCTCTTTTCTCCCTATTGGGTCTAGACCAGATAAAGGTTCATCTAGGATTATTATTTCAGGATCATGTAATAAGGTAACCAAAAAGCCTACTCTTTGTAACATTCCTTTAGAATAGGTTTTAATCTCTCTATCAAGTGCGAATTCAATTGCAAATTTAGGAGCCCACTTGATTACTTGTTCATTAATTTTAGATTTACTAACTCCACTTAATTTACCCATATAATAGCAGAACTCACGTCCTGTTAAATTAGGATAAAAAAATGGTCTTTCTGGCAGAAACCCAAGCTTTTTAAAAAAGTCATTTTTATTTTTAAAATATTTTGTATCGAGAAGAACTTCACCTGAAGTTGGGCGAATAAAATCCATTAAGATTTTTAGAGATGTGGTCTTACCTGCACCATTAGCACCTAGGTAACCTGTAATTGAACCCTTTTCAATTTTAAATGAAAGACCATCAATTGCCACAAAAGGTTGAGTGAGCAGGTCTGATTTAAATACCTTTTTAATGTTATTGAATTCTATCATACCAATAATATATAATGAGTTCATGCAAAATAAAAACTCTTTTCCCGCATATGGCTTTCTAATTCTTTGGTTATTGTTTTTTTTAACAAGTAACTACTTACACTTTCTAGAAAAAAAACCAATCATCAAGGTATCTAAACAAGACTCTTCAATAAACTTCAATGATGATCTTATTAACTTATTTGCATTGGGCCAACAAAGATTAATATCAAATGTATTTTGGATTTCAACCTTATTAGAATCTGACCTACAACACTACAAAAAGAAAGATTTAAATAACTGGCTCTTTCTTCGCTTTAATA
>CAJXHA010000247.1 GCA_913053615.1 uncultured Bacteriovoracaceae bacterium
TCTAACTATAGAAAATTATTTGCTCTATAGAAGAGTGAAATACTCGTTTTTAGGCATACTCTTTACACTGTTCAGAGAGGATATTTCTCATTAAAATAACTGTAAATTTCCTGTGAGACTGTGGAGGTTCTTATGAAATTCTTAATTATTCTTAATTTTATTGTTTTATTTATTATGGGTTGTAGCTCAAGAAAATTACAGAAAGACTATGTGGTTGTGGACTCTTCTCACCAAGATATCCCTGAGTGGGTAGAGGATCTAGATGAATGGATTGAAGATGAAGAGAAGAATGAAAATCGTTATCGCTATTTCGTTTATACCAGTGATCCAAAAAATGATCGTCAAATCTCTTGTGATCTTGCAAGTGCTAGAGCGGGAACATATATTGCAGGTGAAATCTCTCAAACTATTAAGCAAAATATTGAAAGCTTTAAATCAGGTGACCCTAATTCAAAAAATGAAAAGCTTGAGCAATACGTAGAGGAAACTTTAACTAAAGAAATTCAAGCTAAATTAGTCGGAGTAAAGACTTATAAAACTTACTGGGAAAAAAGACGTTTTCAAAAAGACCTAGGAGCGAAGAAGAATAAAGATGCTTACACTTGTACTAAGCTTTTAAAAGTTCCAAAAAGTGACATGAAAAAAATGTTTGCTCACGCTTATAAGAAACTAGAAAGTGTCGCAACTAATGATGTTCAAAAAGAAATGGTAAAAAAAGCTGTCGAGAAAGCTGAAAATAATTAATTCAATATACTGCTGGCCTATAAACTATGGGCCAGCTCAACACCTTCTTTAATAGCTCTTTTGGCATCAATTTCTTCTGCTAGTTTCGCACCACCAATCAAGTATGTATCTCTTTGATCTGAGTTTTTAAAATCCTCATAGAGTTGGTTCACACTTAATTGTCCTGCGCAGAGAATAATATTATCAACATCTAAGGTTTCATTTCCATGTTCTGTTTTTAAGTGGAGACCCTGGTCATCAATACCTTGATATTCCACACCTCCTAGCATCTTTATTCCAAGATCTTTTAAGCTTTGACGGTGTATCCAGCCAGTGGTTTTTCCTAGGTACTTACCGTGTTTGGTTGTCTTACGTTGTAAAAGGTAAATTTCTCTAAATGCCTTAGGTGAAGATTTTGGCTTTAATGCTCCTGGTTTTTGGTATTCAGTATCTATACCCCAAGTATTAAAGAACTCCTCTTTATTTAAACTGTCAGACTGTTTATTAGGGTCATGAGCTAAAAACTCTGCAGTATCAAATCCGATACCTCCAGCTCCAATAAGGGCAACTTTTTTTCCAACGGGTTTCTTTTGAAAAAGAACTTCTTGATAGGTAAGTACTTTCTTATGATCAATACCATTTATTTTGGGGATACGGGGAATAACACCTGTTCCAAAAATAAAAACATCGTATTGTGAATTTTGTAAGTAAGTTAAATCTACCTCTGTATTTAGTTTAATCTTTACCTTCTCTTGCTCTAACATACTTTTAAAATAACGAATTGTTTCATGAAATTCCTCTTTACCTGGAATCTCTTTCGCAATATTAAATTGCCCGCCTATTTCATTTGATTTTTCATAAAGGGTAACATCATGACCAAGATTGGCGGCTTCAATAGCACAAGACAGTCCACTTGGTCCTGCACCAATTACACATACTTTTTTCTTTTCTCTTAATGACTTCTTATCAAACTCAGTTTCGTGACATGCTTTAGGGTTAACTAAGCATGAACAGATCTTATTTTTAAATATATGATCTAGACAGGCCTGATTACAACCGATGCAAGTATTAATTAAATGAGCTTGATCCTTTTGTGCTTTTAATAGAAAGTGAGGATCGGCCAAAAATGGTCTTGCCATTGAAACGAGGTCGGCTTGATTATTTTGTAAAATATCTTCAATCACTTCAGGTGTATTAATCCTATTAGTTGTCACAATAGGTAAATCAATTTCCTTTTTTACTCTTTCACTTATCCAAGTAAATGCTGCTCTCGGTACCATGGTTGCAATCGTTGGTACACGTGCCTCATGCCAGCCAATACCAGTATTAACTATGCTTACTCCTGCATCCTTTAGCTTTTTAGCTAATTCAATCACCTCAGGAAAACTAGAACCTTGGTCTACAAGATCAAGCATTGATAGGCGATATATTATGATAAAGTTTTCTCCGACTTTTTTACGAACAGCACGAATAACCTCTAGAGCAAAACGCATTCTATTTTCATAGCTGCCACCGTATTCATCTTTTCTGTGATTAGTTCTCTTACATAGAAATTGATTTATTAAATAGCCTTCACTCCCCATAATTTCTACGCCATCATAACCTGCTTTTTGTGCCATTTTGGCACAATTGGCAAAATCAAATATGGTTTTTCTTATTTCTAACTTCGTCATTGCTCTGGCCTTAAAAGGGCTTATGGGTGACTTGGTTGAAGAGGCACTTACTGCAAAGGGAGAGTAGGCATAGCGGCCAGTGTGAAGGATCTGTAAACAAATCTTACCATCATGCTTATGAACAGCATCAGTGATGAGTTTATGTTTTTTAACTTGCCAGGGAAAGGATAATTGCATGGCCAGGGGAAAGGTACGGCCTTGAAAGTTGGGAGCAATTCCACCGGTTACGATTAAGCCCACACCACCTTTGGCACGTTCCTCATAGAATCTGGCCATTTTTTGAAAACCATTTTTTGCTTCTTCTAAACCAGTGTGCATTGAGCCCATAATGACTCGATTTTTTAATTGAGTGAAACCCAAATCTAGTGGTTCAAAAGTTTTTTGATACTTACTCATCGCATTATCCTTGGTCATTTTCTTTTGTTTATATTAACATAAAATTTATGATCGCTAATCGATATAATGAAATTCTTAACTTTGTTGAGCCTTACTTACTAGGAAATCCAAAGGTATTTGATAATTACTCTTTAAATGTGTTTGGAAAGGAATTTAATTCTGATTCATTAATGAGTTGTTTAAGTACTAAGAACTATGAGTTTTTTAAGTTAGTACATAAACTTGATAGCTTAACTTTTGGCCATCAAGGGATGGGAATGGATAAGTGGGTTTTCTTTGATTGTTCTGCTATGCCAGCCGGAATCTTTGGATTTGCAATACCTAGAAAACTTGTTCCTGATAAATTATTAAGAATTTTTGAGGTACCAGATGATTACCAAGGACTGGTGCCAATAACGATGTATATGGCCATTCCTACCAGTGATAGAGGAAGATGGTTTGGACATAATCTCTCATCTTTATCTAAGTTCTTAGATCAAGATGTACGAGGTATAGGGCTTTTAACCAAGGCATTTGCTTGTCAGGTTTTTCAAATTGAATGGTGCTATGGTGCAACTCAATGGGGAAGCCCAGCTTTAGAAATTCATACGCAATTATCTGATATGAAGCTTAAGGCCAGTTACTTACCGGCCCATACTCATCAGAACTCACTTTGCTATGTTAGTGACTATTCTTTAGAAAACTTAGAAAGAGCACTTAATGGAGAAAGAAGAGTAAATGAAGATTATGATTTCTTGATTGAATCAGCAGATCTTGTAGCTCAAAAAGACCTACAAGAAAAAATTGAAGCTGGTAGTGAGTTTTCCATCTGTGCTAGGCCAATACATCGTGATGAAAAGATTTTCTATCCCATCAAGAAATTAAGCTAAAAAATTAAGCAATATCTTTTATATTCTCTAACCAAATAATTTTTCGACAACCAGAATCAGAACAGAGAACATATTCATCTTTCATATCTTTTGAGCGTGTATTTAGAAAACCACAATGAGGACAATTGTACTCGTAAAATAATAAACGACTCTGAGTCCTTATTTGGGACTTGATTTTATCGTCGAGGTTCAATAAATTTGATTTGCTGTTTACGCCCATGGATAGGGGGTTTTCGGTCATTGGAGGCAAAAATTTAACTTTATTTTTTAGAAGTTTTTATTACAAGAAATAATATTTATAAATAAAAAAAGGGGACTTAATGCCCCCCTTTACTATATGTTTTGAAATCACAAATTTATAATAGTGCTGTTATGATTAATGGAAAGATAAAGAATACACCAGTAATGTATAAAATCCCATGTGCTCTATTTCTTAAAGTCATATCAGCAAGTTTCTCACAAAGAATAAGAGGTACATTTCTCATTTTTGGATGAACATACCATAAAAGCATTCCTGAAACATTGAATAAGAAGTGAACAAGTGCAATTGCTAGCCCTGTTGCATTTCCCGCAAGAGCAGCAAGGAGAGCAGTTGTCGTTGTACCAATATTAGCTCCAATAGTAACAGGTAGGATACTTCTAAGAGAGAGTACTCCTGCTCCGGCCATTGGAACAAGTAATGAAGTGGTAATCGAACTTGATTGAACACTGATAGTTAATAAAGTACCAAAAAGAATGGCAAGATAACCATTTTTAGAAAGTAGATTATTAACGATTTCACCTTTATTAGACTCAACAACAACTTTCATTGTTTTCACAATCATAGTTAAAGCTGTGATAATAATAAGTGCTGAGATAATTGCAAGTGCTACACCTGAAGCTGTTCCACTTATGCCTAAAGTCTCAGTTACAAATGATTTAACTCCACCAGCAACAGGCTTAATAGCCGCTTTAATTGGTGAAGAGAATTTAAAACCACTGACAGAACCATAAAGCATATTACTCATATAAACTGCAGTTTTTTCTAAATATCCAGTTGCAAGTTCAATAGGAAGTAGAACTGCTACAGTTAAGATATTAAAGAAGTCATGTACAGTTGCAGCTGCAAAAGCATCTCTAAAGTGTTTTTGATTTTTAATATAACCAAGGCTTACGAGTGAATTTGTCACTGAAGTTCCTAGGTTGGCACCCATAATCATTGGAATTGCACCAGTTAGTGGAAGAGCTCCTGAAGCAACTAAACCAACGATGAGTGAAGTTGTTACACTTGAGCTTTGAATTAAAACTGTAGCAAACATTCCAGAAAATAGTCCCAGAATTGGGTTTGAAGTTACACTAATTAGTCCTTTGGCAAAGCCTCCGCCCATTAATTTAAATGAACTTCCTAAAACTTTGATACCTACTAAAAAGGCAAATAAAAGTGCGATCACGGTAACAATACGAATAATAATATCGAGATTTTTGTTCTTAGCCGCTAC
>CAJXHA010000248.1 GCA_913053615.1 uncultured Bacteriovoracaceae bacterium
TAACATTTATTTTAACTGGTTCAATGAGTGCAATGGCTGCAATGAATATGGAACAAAAATATGAAAACTTAAAAGAAGCCACTCAAGAAAAAATGGAAGTTATTGAAGACAAACTAGAAAAAATGGAAGAAAAAGTTTCAGAGCTTTCTGGTGATGCAAAAGAAGAAATGCAAGATCAGTATGAAAACCTTCTTGAAATGAAAGAAGATCTAAAAGATAAACTAGCAGATGCTGGTGAAGCTTCTGAAGATACTTGGGCAGATGCAAAGGATAAAGTTGAAGACTATGCTGATAGCCTTGAAAGTAAAATTGATGAAGCTATATAATAAAAGCTACTAAAAATATCAAGTAATAGGAGGGAGTAATCCCTCCTTTCTTATTTTTGACACCCAAAAATTTAATGCTAAAGTTAATTATGGAAAAATTTAATTACAGAATCTCTTTAGTATTAATTAGCTCACTTCTTTTACTAACCCTTAGTAGTTGTGGCAAAAGTGGCAATGATCTCACTGCCTATAATGCTAAAAAAGAGGATTTTAATTATCTAATCAACTCTAAGAGAATGCCTGCAAAGCCAGATCTTGCAAATCATAAAACAATTCTGAATAGAGACTATCCAATTGAGATTGCACTATTTGCAGATGGAAAGTTTTATTATGACCTTCCTAATCTTGGAGATGGTAATGGTACTTGGAAATACACTAAAGGCCATATTGAATTAAATGCCAAACGATCACTCTTTGATATGAAAATTCTCGTTCACGCCCTTGAAGAAAATGCAGCTGATATTGGAATTGAATTCTACGATCGCTTTGGGCGCAATTTTATTCAAGTTGAAAAGATAAATACCTCTAAGTAAAACTGAAACCACTTCATAAGTATTCATTCTTAATAAGAATAGATTATTCTCTTTCCGAATAGGGGATATCTAAAAATCAATTACTTATCACGATAAATATTTGGCATTGGCCTTGCTCTTAGTATTTCAAATTTGAAAAACATAAGGAGCAAAAATATGAAACTTTTAAATTTAACACTTTTACTAACGATCTTAACTCTAAACACAGCTTGTGAATTTGTAACAGAAAACAATAGTGGCTCATCAAAGTCTGGAGAGAAAAAACTCCAAGTACTTGCAAAAGAAATGCAACATTCAGATTTGGAATGTCCTACTCTTGAAGGTCAATATGTAGCTGTTCTTTCAACTGATGAATATGGAAGAGCTATGGAATACACTATATTTTATGCTACTACTGCATTGAATGAGGCTGGTGAAATGATTCTTACTTTAGAAGATGGAATGGAGCTTTTGGTAAATGGAAAAATGAATTCAGTAGCACTTGGTAGCGGTGACGCTAAGTATATTGCTGGCTGTTCAAATGGAATACTTAAAATCGTAGCTGCTCAAGGAAGAAAGTTTATGACAACAACATATGAAATAGATGGAATAACTCTTTATTATAAATCAAACGGTAATGGTCCTGATGGTAGCTTTGATGATGAATTCACAGCAGAGCTAGATAATAACTTTCAAGACTAATTCAACTTACCCTCTTCAAAGTCTTCTCTTCACATAATGGGACAGTAAGGATTTACTGTCCTTTCCTTTATTAAGATTTTCTTTTAAGAATAAAAAACTTTGGAGAAGTTCGGTACTTTTCGTAAGCTCATGGCACACATTTGGGTGGTGTTTTCATGCTTAGATTATTTTCTAGGTTACAGTTTTTTTGATATCTTTTATGTCGTCTAAACTTTTATTTTAGTACTAGCTTTAATTTTAAAATTAGCTTGTTCAAATTCTTCTATCTTTCTGGTTATTAGGCATCTAGGATTTAATCCAAATTTCTTTACTAGGCCTAGCCATTGTAGTGCTGAAAGCTCTAGAACACCTATTTCAATTCTAGAAAGTGTGGATTGATTAACATGTCGGAATTTTACTCTTTAACCTTTATTTGACATACAAAATTGTCGATTGCTTATTATACCGATTGGAATCAATAACTTATCTCATCCATAGTTATTTTAGTGGTTTAGGCTTTGTTTTTGATCTAATTTTATAAAAATCAATTTTTGAAATGAATCTACATACTTATGCAAGAATTCATAGTGAAATCTAAATTTGAGAGTCCCTCTATCATTGAATTCTTAATTTTCTTAAGTCTTCGCACAATTTATGTTTTTTATAATTCCTGACGAAATATGTCGCACAATGATTTAGTTATTTAAATCAAACGATCTTCTTTAAGTACTATGAAACTTTTTGAAAATCACTGCACGTATCCTGAGGGGTTTAAATGAAAAAAACTTTAATGCTACTTATATTCCTTTGCTCAAATGCTTTTGCAGATTCAAGAGATATTATCAATTTTGAAGAGCTTAAACTCAAAATCGTTAAGGAAACTAAACGTTCTCGACTTCTCTGCGGGATGAAAGAGTATAAGAATAGAAAATCATCTACGGAACGTTCAGAAGATTCAAGCTATGGAAATAATATTTCAAAAAAGCATAAGGCCAAAAATAGATTCAAATGCTTGATCAAGAATATTAAAAAGAAAATTGCAGATAAAAATATAGATGTGCAGTTACTTGAAAATGATGATCCAAATCTTTTAGATATATCAGTGACGTATAAAAAAGGACGCTTTTTTAATAAAGGCTATAAATACGTATTGAGTGAGGCGAGCTATGCTATAAGTAGTCCTGAAAACACTACAAAAAACTATGAGCTTGCAAATATAATAAATGAAAGTGACCGAGACTTAATCTCAATAAATATCACTGAACTTTTGGCCGGAAATTATCAATTAGACTTGAAACTTATAGTCAAAAGAGAGTTTAAAACCAAAAGAAAGAGTAAAAAAAGTTTTATAAATAAATTTTCTAAACCTATTAAACTCTCATACTCTTTTGATTTCGAAAAAGTCCAGACAGATACAGTTTTTCTTACTGTCGAAGAGGTAGCAAAACCAGATGGGATTTGGCAAATTGGATATGATTTTACAGGTTCATATTCCGATGGTGGAGAAATTGTAAATTATCAATTTAAAGTCTTTTTAAATAATGAACTTAATTTTGAAGCACAAACATCAAATAATACTACTTATATATCATTTATGAGTTAGGACTTTGGAGAGTTGAAATAACCATTACCGATACACTTGGTGATACAGACTCCAAAGTGTACGAGTACGATGTAACTAATGCTAGACCAAGTATTAGATATGAATATAACCTCTCCGAAACAGTACTAGGAAGTGTTGAGATTGATCTCTCACAAAGTTTTGATGATGGTGGAGAGATTGTTCAATATGCATCCTTTTTTCTTAATGATGGTGTTTTTTCAAATTACTCTGAGCACGGTGCGATAACTTCTAGAACTCTTTTAAGAAGCGGAACAAATACCCTATGTTTAAGAGTCGTAGATAATACTGCAATCGAAAGAGTAAGTTGTTTTGACATAGTCTATAATGGTGAAATAGCTCCGAGTTATACTCTTACAGAACTAAGTCAACAAGCTTTTGATCCACGTTTTTACTATCCATTTCAAAGCTGTAATGTTGCAGATGGTAAGGAGTTAAAAGAAATTGTATTTACCTTTAAAGACGATTCAGGAGAGTATGAGCAAATAATTGATAGTGTAGATGCTTTAGTATTTGTTCCACAAGCAGGTGAGTATATAGTTGATGCTTATTGTGTAGATAGTAGTGATCTCAAAAGTAACACTATTTCCCTAAACTTTGTCGCTGAATTTGATCTTGGAAAACCAGATGCCTATGTCGAACTAGCTGAACTTGATTATTCAACGAATGGTCGCTTATACGCTCCAAGCTTAGAAAACTCAGTACCATCTCCATTTGCAAACTATATTACAACTTATAAATATGCTGCCAAGAACTTAGAGACGGAAGAAACATTTAATTATAGCTTTGATTTTTCTTTTCCAGATATAGAGTTTCCAAGTTATGGAACTTGGGAAATTAGCTACACTGTAATTGATGATTTTGGAATTGAAAGTGATCCATATGTTTTTTCTTTAGATATTCAAATGGTTGCACCTGTCGCTGGGATAGTTTTTAAAAAAAATGAAGGCGACCCTGGGGACAGGCAGTTTAATGTTGTAAATGAGTTTAGTAGTTCAGGAACAAGTCCTAATGTTAAGTACTATTTTAGCTTTTTTAATCCAAGTTCAGGCGAAAGCTTTGAATTAACTCCTGAACAACCATATATTGGGTTTACGTTCCCTAGTTTTGGAACTTGGAATTTAACTTATATCGTTGAAAATGAACAAGGCCTTAAATCAGAACCACTATTAAAAACATTTGAAGTCTTAGCGAAGTTACCAGTTGCAAGTGTATCATTAGCCTTATATGAGTCTGAGCCAAGAAATCTTACTTATAAAGTGATTAGTGAGGATTCTAGCGTCGGATCTGGATATTTCATTTCAAATTATAAATATGAATTCATTAATTTCGATACAGGTGAAAGTTTTCAAATTAATAATGGGTATGGACAGTCATTTACAAATTTTTCTTTTTCAAGTGGTGGGAATTGGAGTGTGAAATATACTGTTGAAAACGACTTTGGATTAATTAGTGAACCATTCAATTTTACATTAAATGTTGTGGAAAGAGATCCAGATGAAGAGCCTCCTCAACCGGACCCAATTGCTAATAAATCAACATTAGAAGGGATTGATTCAGATGGTGATGGTGTAAGAGATGACGTTGAAATATTTATTAATGAAATTCCTGATTTAACAATATTACAAAGAAAAACATTTAAAGACTATGTTAAAAAATTAGTTGGAACTTACTCTACAGACAATATTGAATTGAGAGATAATAAGTATAAGATAATTTTGTTTAGATATTGTTTAGTTAGTAGAGTAGGTAAGGATAAATATAAGGGGTTAGTTGGAGAGATAAATTATAAATTCTTCAATACAAGAAGCAGGCTTTTGGCATATGCTAGATCTGAGGAGAATTTTAAAGGCGCCTCGATAACACTTGAAAAGGATATACACAAATATGAAAGCTTTTGTGATTAATTTGATAATTATTTTATCAACATTTTCATGTTTTAGTGAAGATGGTGATTATAA
>CAJXHA010000249.1 GCA_913053615.1 uncultured Bacteriovoracaceae bacterium
GACTCAACAAGTCACTTACATGTTTCGGGCCCCTACCAATATCTGAACGTACTGTAATTAATAAAACTTTCATTTCCAACCTATACCCAAATATAGACTTATATTACCTATATGCTAAGATAATTTTAAAAAAAAGTGATTAAATGGAAGTTATAAGCATAATAATCGCACTTATAAGCTTTTTGCTCGGTAGTGTAATAATTCATAAATTTATCATACCAATTAATGAGAGGCCTGTGCACTTTGCTAATTGGTATTATTTTTTTGAGTTTGGCTTAATGTCATTTCTAGCTATTTTTCTTTTATCAGATACCCCTAACCTATACTGGGGGCTTAAATCAATTCCAGCCGAGCATTTTGAATCAGTTAAAATAACTGTAAATTTCTTTATGGCTTGGATTGCAATTGCATTTCCACTAGGAATGCTTCTGTCTGATAAATTATTTAAAAAGCTTAACTTCAAAAATAATATATTAGAGTATTACAATAAACCGACATTATTAGTTAGCAGGTTTGAGTTAATTCTTCTTTTATTTAGTATAATTTTCACATCTTATATTATTTATAAAATTGGCTTTATCCCACAGCTAAAGATGCTTTCAATCACAAAACTTGAAGCAGCTCAATTAAGAAATCAATTAACATTTAACTTCCCTGCCAATGTTCACTTAAAAGAGCTTGTGGGCATGCACTTAATTATTATTTTTTGTTTTTCAAGTTATTTGAGGTTTTTAAACGAAAAGACTTACAAGAATGTAATTATATTTTCTCTTTTTTTATCAATGAGCATTTTCTTTGTAAGTATTAATTTAAATAAATCGGGAATTGCATTCTTATTTATTGGTTTAGTTTTCTGTTATACTCTAGAAAATAATATTGGTTTTAAGGCAATTGCTCTCACCATTATCAGCATTATAGTGTTAATGATCTCATCCTATTATGTCACTTATAAGAAAAACCCTATAAATTTACTTTCAGGAATAAAGAATAGAATTATTTACTCTCAAACATTTGGGAATTACTTAAGTGTGTATTACTTTCCCGAACAAATTGAACATATTGGCTTAAGTAGTATTTCTCGAACAATAGAAAAGATGGGCTTTGAATATAAAGAAAACTCAGCCAAACAAATTATGAATAAAATTAAGAAAGATGAAAAAGACAAGAAAGTATCTGGGTACATGGTCAGTCACTATATGGCTGAAGCCTGGGCAAACTTTGGATTATTGGGAGTTTTACTCTCTCCACTATATATTGGTTTTCTGATCAAATCACTATTAGGCATTATTATAAATCAAAGAAGAACTCCTTTGTTTATGGGACTATTTGTTTTCATAAGTTATAAACTAGCAACAATTTCTGGATTTAATCATATACTGATTCCAAGATATTTAATCATAACTTTTATAATACTTTTTATATTTGAGAAGTTTCTGAATAAAGGCGAACTTAAGTCATGAATATAGTTCATTTTACCACAGTTCACCCTAGAGGTGATACTCGTGTATTTCACAAAGAGTGTACCTATCTATCTAATAATAACTACAATGTTAAATTGATTGTAGCAGATGGTATTGATGATCAAGTGATTAACGGAGTTAATATCCAATCAATTCCTAAGCCAAGTTCACGAATTGAAAGAATATTTAAAACTCAATGGTTTATGTATAAAAAGCTTCGCTTAGAAGATGCTAAAGTTTTTCAATTTCACGACCCAGAACTTTTATTTATGGGTCTATTATTAAAACTTAAAGGCAAAGAAGTTATATTTGATATGCATGAGGACTCACCTGCCCAAATACTTTCAAAGCCCTATCTTAACAAGGCTCAAGCTAAATGCTTTTCTCTTTTAATGAAGTTAATTGAGTCCGTAACCTTACCTTTTATGAGTCATATATTTACTGTAAACGATGAAATCGTTAAAAGAGTTTCCAAGATAAATAAGAATGTATCTCTATTAAGAAACTACCCAATTATGAGTGAGTTTATTCATTTAAATCAAGATTGGAACAAAAAAGAAAATTCTATTTTTTATGTTGGTGCCATAAGTGAAATAAGAGGAATAGAGCAACTTATTGAATCTTTAAAAAATACAAAAATAAAGCTCTATCTCGCTGGTACATTTAATAACTCTAACTTCGAGGATAAAGTTAAAAAATCAGATGGATGGAAAAATGTTGAGTTCTTGGGCCAAATCAATAGAGAGCAAATGAAGGAATACCTGCTTAAATCAAAACTTGGTATTATTCCTTTTCTTCCTGCGCCAAATCATATTAATGCAAATCCTAATAAGTTTTATGAGTATCTTTCTGCTGGAATCCCAATTGCTTGCTCAAATTTTCCATTATGGAGAGCTTTTGTCACAAAGCACAACATTGGTATTACTTTTAATCCACAATCTCCCTCAGATATATTAAAAAACATTGAACTGTTAATTAATAATTTCAATGAATTAGAAACTATGAGTAAGAATGCAAAGTTAATTATTAAAAATGAGTGTAATTGGGAAAAAGAAGCACAAGAGCTCTTAAGTGTTTACCGACGAATAATTAAGTCTATTTAACTTTTTAAAAACAAATTTTTATACTAAATTAAGCCTCTAAATGAAATTAATGAAATATAACTACCAAATATTTTTAGCATTTCTCCATGACTTATTCATGGGTTTTGCAAGTTTTTTAATTGCTGTAGCACTAAGATATAGCTTAACTGATTACAATGTAATAGATCGACTTCCAAACCTTCATATAAAATTGCTAATTATCGCCACTGTTCAGTGCTTAGTATTCATAAGTTTTGGCTTATATAGAGGTATGTGGCGCTTTTCGAGTACACATGATTTAAAGCAGATTATTAAGGCTTCATTTTTAACTGTATCCCTTTCTACATTCATATTTTATACAACTGATAATATGCTGATGATTCCTAGATCTTCGCTATTTATATATTTTTGCCTACTAATTTTAAGCACTGGTGGAGGTAGATTTATATATAGAATTCTTAAGGAGTCTAAGAGTTACAAAAACGGGAAAAGAACAGTTATCTTGGGTGCAGGTGAGGCCTGTGACCAATTAGTTAGAGATATTAAAAGGTACTATAATAAAAATATAAATATTATAGGTATTTTAGACGACTCTTTTCACCTAAAAGGAAGAACTATCCACGGGATAAAGGTATTAGGGCAAATCTCTGATCTAAATAAAGTTGCCAAAGAAAAAAATATCTCTCAAGTATATATTGCAATTCCATCAGCGACTTCGAGCGAGCTTAGAAGAATTGTTACATACTGTGAATCAATTCCTAAAGTAGACGTAAAAGTACTTCCTAATACAAAAGATATTATAGATGGAAAGGTCAACTTATCATCTCTAAGAAAAGTAAAGCTAGACGACCTCCTAGGTCGCGACCCAAAACAACTTGACCTAAACTCAATCGGAAAGATGCTTACAAACAAAACTATACTTGTTACAGGTGCAGGAGGTTCAATTGGTAGTGAATTAGCAAATCAAATTTGTAAATTCAAACCGAATAAAATTATACTTCTAGACATTAGTGAGTATTTTATTTATGAGATAGAAAGAAAGCTTAAGTCGAAGTATCCTGAATTAGAAATTATTCCTATAATTGCAGATATAAGAAATCCTATTCGTCTCAGCGAAGTTTTCAATAAGCATCAAATAGATAATGTATACCACGCAGCGGCCTATAAACATGTTCCCTTAATGGAGTCTAATGCTGTTGAAGCGATACTAACAAACGTTAATGGAACCTATACCTTAGCTAAAGCTGCAAAAAAAGCAAAAGTGAAACGCTTTGTGATGGTTTCTACTGATAAAGCAGTAAACCCTACTAATGTAATGGGAACCACTAAAAGAATTGCAGAGATGATCTGCCAAGAATTAAGTGATGACAAAACTAAGTTCACCAACGTTAGATTTGGTAATGTACTTGGTAGCAATGGAAGTGTTATCCCTTTATTTGAAGAACAAATTAAAAATGGTGGACCAGTAACAGTTACTCATAAAGATGTAATTAGATATTTTATGTCTATATCAGAGGCAGCTCAATTAATACTTCAAGCTGGCTCTATGGGCTACGGTGGAGAGATTTTCATTCTCGACATGGGTGACCCAATAAGAATTTATGATCTCGCACAGAAAATGATAAAGTTATCTGGCTTAACTCCAAATGAAGATATTGAAATTAAAGTTGTAGGATTAAGACCAGGCGAGAAATTATTTGAAGAACTTCTTGCCAACGATGAAAATACGACAGAAACGCCCCATCCAAGTGTTAGAGTTGCTTGTGCTCGTGAAATCCCGGAGGACTTCTTAAGTGTCGTTGATAATATAATAGATAAGTCACAAGTCTTAAATCCAAGAGAAATTAAGATCTTGTTACAAACATGTGTTGAAGAGTATGTGCCTGACTTCAAGGAAGAGAAAAGTTTAAAAAGTGATATTAGCACAATTCATTAATGCTTGATACCTTTCTTTAATAAAACATTATAGAAAGTTAAAAAGATTATTTTAATATTAAAAAAGAAACTTCTCTTAATTAAGTATTCTGTATCGAGTTTCACTTTTAATGGAATTTCAATTTCATCTCTTCCATTTATTTGTGCCCATCCAGTAACCCCAGGCTTAATCTTATCAACACTATAAAACTTTCTTAATTCAATTAAATCATCTTGATTAAATAAAGCTGGGCGAGGTCCAACAAAATTCATATCACCTTTTATTATAGAGAGTAATTGCGGTAATTCATCAATTGAAGTCTTTCGAATAACTTTTCCTATGGGGGTTATAAATGACTCAGAGTTATTTAATAAGTGAGTTGCAACGTCTGGAGTGTCTATATACATTGAACGAAACTTCGGCATTAGGAATATTTTATTATTTTTTCCAACTCTCTTTGACCAATGAATAACTGGTCCTTTACTAGTAAATTTAATTATTAAAGACACTAAAATTAATATTGGAAGAGCTAATATAAATATCAAACAAGCTATCAGTCGACTCAAGAGACCAATCAAACATTTAAAAAAGAACTCATTTACTGCATATAACGATCCTAGACCATATGAAAAGTGC
>CAJXHA010000250.1 GCA_913053615.1 uncultured Bacteriovoracaceae bacterium
CATTTCCACCGGCAGCTACGATAATAATATTATTCTTGATGGCAAGTTCAATCATCTCACGCATAAGAGTTGAGTCTTGTGAAATCCTCCAACCTAGCGAAAGATTGATGACATCAACTTGGTTTTTTATGGCATAGAGAACACCCTTAGCTATTTTATCCGCTGGAACATCATCGGATTGATAATAAGCGGTACTCACACCAACTTGTACTGGTAAAATTTCAACATTTTGAATAACACCCTTAATACCAATTTCATTGTCTTCTGCTGCAATAATTCCTGTGACGTGGGTACCGTGACCAACACTATCGCTAATACTTGGTCCACCATCTAGATCGGGAGTTAATTGGGTGTCACTTAAATTCCAACCATGACAATCAAGTGGGTATCCATTTTGATTATGATCTAAAGAAGCGTATGTATCCTTGCAGAATTGGCGATCAGAATTTTGGCGCATACACTTTTTATAAAGCTCTAAATCACGACACTCTAACTCATTGGTAATAATTTTATTTTTTAGATCTGGGTGTTCAACATCCACACCACTATCAATAATGGCAACTCTAATTTTTGTATCTTTTTCTTTAAGACTTCCAAGCTGAATGTCTTCACCAATAATTCCTTGAACAGTTTGCACATCAATATCTGTGATGAAATTGCGATGAATGCGACCATCATTATTTAAGGCCCATTGTTTGTCCGCGTATTGATTATAAAAATTAGCTTTAGGCATTTCTTCTATTTTTATGCCTTGGCTTTTCATTTGTCTTAGAAAGCTTGAGAGTTGAGATTCTTTGATCTCAACTTGGTATACATTAGTATTAACAGAGCTATCTTTTAAAAACTCTTTCTCTTTAGCTGTAAAGACTGCAGAGTGCTGGTATTCATTAATTAGCTTAGATGATTCAGTGTAGACAAAGAATGACTTTGCTAAAAGGATTTGAGTGAATGTAAAAAATAATACTAATACTTTCATCACATTCCTGGTGTATACATTAGTGCTCTTAATTCATAAACACTAAGGCCTAATTGATTAGCGAGCATATCAAATGTTCCTGTACCATATTCAGCTTGGTAAGTTCCAATTGAGTTTGAAATATAATCTAAGAATCCTTCATGGTGATTTTCTCTAAATCCACTTACTCTAGTGGTAGCAAAGAAGTTTTTAACACCTAAGAGTTTTAGAACATTACTTATTTTAAATTCTTTGAAGAGCACTTTTATTGTGTTCTTCATTTCTTTTAGCTTTTCTTTACGATCACTTGGAAAACCAGCTTTTCTAAGTCTTAAAAGCTTTTTAACATCAGGAGGAATACATTGATAATACTTTCCATCCTCTCCACGGTAATTTTGTGGACCACGATCACCAAAGAAGTCATTGGCCCGACGACAATAGCGATTCCACTCAACTTCTCCATAGGCAAAATAAAGATAATTAATAGTCTCTATTTCTTTTCTCGAAAAGAGCTGGGCCTCTAGATTATCAAACGCACTAGGGTAGATAATAAATGAACTCGATACATCATATGAGCGCACTTTATTAGTGCCATCTAAAATACTCTTATCGATAACATCTGTAGTGGCAATGCCTTCAAAGAATTCTTCCACTTCATCAAAGATTTTATACATTTTTCTGGTTTTCTTATTCCAACCAGTCCACTTGAATTCAACTCTTGTTATTGGATTTAAGTCATATCTTTCAGTTAATTCACCTTCAGTTGTGACATATAACTTTTCACTTGTTCCAAAGAATGTTCTTCCTGGATCTTGATTTGCCTGACCAAGTCCAAATAAATTTGTAAAGCTTGCTATAATTCTATCAAAGAATGTAAAAAAGTCGCTTCCTGATCTTTTATAATCAGACACACCATATAGAGTTCTGGTTCTAATATCTTCAGAATAGTTTTCCCCAGGACGATTTGGAATGGTAACCTTTACTTCATGATCCATTTTCAATTTTTCAGACTTGAAAAAGAGAAATCTAAAAGTGTTTAGTCTCGATTTAATATCATGATCTAATTCAGTAGCACTATAATTTCTTTCAAGTCTATCATGGTTATTATTTACAATTGAATGCCTTAAAGTAAGAAGTGCTTTTTCTTGCTCCTCAGAATCAACTCCATCGAGTTTGATTTTATACACCTTAGAGAATAACTTTCCCTTGGTCCACTGGGTAGCATTACTCATAATTTCAAGAAAGTAATTAAGTCTTTCTGAAAGCATAAGTGTTATATCTTTTTGAGATTGAAAAGTTATTTCAATCCCTTCATCAGTTTTTCTAATAATAATTGATCTTAAAAGGCTTACTGCTTGATCAGAGCCTAGGCTTACTGTTAAGTTTGGTGTTACGGCCTGAAGTGGTAATGGTACACTTTGATTTGTTGCAAGCCTAACAGAGTCATTTATGATAAATGTTTCATTAAGTGCAAATTGATCAACAAATTCTTTTAAATTCTTTTTTCTCAGTTCAACTATTTCACTCACACATAATTGTTCGCGATCAATTTGTCTTAAAAGAAAAGGTCCTGTTTCACCAGCTTCTTCTAATTCTCTTCTTTTTGCGAGTGCTTTTTGAAAACCATTAACTAGGTTCTTATCATATTTAATTATTTTTACTTCTCTTTCATCGATCACTTCTGTGTCTACAAATACATCTGTAGGAAGTGAACATGAAAATTCATCATTAATAACTCGTCCTAATTTTTTTAAATGTAGCGGTACAAGTACTTTTTTAATCTTTTGAGTGCTTGCAGTTGCAAGATCTGGCATCGCGCGAACATGGGTATAGGTTCTAGATAAAATAGCATTGGCACCAAATGATGGAACCACACCTTGAGCTAGACCTGTAAGATTACCAAAGACTCCTATATTTACTTCACCACCAACGGTATCCACTAATTGAATAGGAGCATTTGATCCAAGGTATTGCCCAAAAATAACATTTCTTGTGGCAAAGACACGACCGTTTAATATTGGCTCGGTAAATGCTTTTAGTGGTAAACGACCTGGAGTTTCTCCATCAACAGTATTGGCATCATTATAGGCCTGAATATCTTCTTGAATATTTTCAATGGCATCATTGATTTTAAAACCTGGAGTAAACTTCTCCACAGCTAAATCCAGTATTCCTGAAAGGGAAGAGTAGATGGCCTGAGTTCTAAAGAGTTTAAAAAGTTGTTTGAATGAATAAGGAGACGGTTCATCTTCTTGATAAAAGTCTACGACATATTCATCGCTATATGCATCTTGCTTTAATTCTCCATTAATAACATTACCAATCGATATATTCTTATCGACAGGATAAGCCGTATCAATACCAACTAGGGCATTTAAAGAATTAATACGAGCGAGAAGCTTTTGTTCTATTAGCTTTTCAATATCCATTGGATAACCACTTAAACTAACAGACTTGGCAATTTCATCACTAGAAAGTGAATTCACTCGCTTTAATATCCATCGAAGATCATCAATGGTTGTATCACCAAATTGATTTGCATAGGGGTGATTAAATAAAAGACTATTATTAAAGATACGTCCTTTTGACCATTCAATAGAATTTACAGATTGAGCAAAATCAGTTGCCAGGTATATGGGAAGTAATGATCTAAAGATTCTTCTTTCTCTTTGTCTTTCTCTTGTCATTAGTGGCAAGTGAATATTTACATTACTAAGTTCAGCTGGCTCAATCGTTATATCTTTTAGAATTAACTGCTTATCACTTTGTTTTTTGACCCAACGATCACGGCTGGTCAATGTACCTTCTCCAAGGCTGGCCAAAAACTCATCTCTTTGTTCATTACTATCAAATATAATAATAATTTCTTTATAGATTTTAGGGGTATCAATTTGATATCCAAGTTGTCTTAAAAGAGAGGCCCTTAAAATATTTGTGTGATTATCGAGACTGGCACTAAAGGTCCAGTCTTGTGAGTTCTGATCGATAACTTGAGCTCTAAAGAATTCTGTTGGAGAGGCCTTGTATTTTACAAACTTAAACACCTCAGAGGCTTGTGGGTAATTTAATTCTTGATAATTATGTGCACTAAGTTTTTGATCCGCCCATAAATTACTTTCACGCGGATTTAATTGGGATAAATCGTATCCTTGTCTTTTAAGTTCTAGGGCCTTGATAGCATCAATATTTTCTCCCTGGTAAATTAAATCCTTGGGAGGAGTTTCAGCAAACTCTGTATCATTTAATAAAATGCTCACTCTACTGGCGTAAAGCTCAAAGCATATAAATAGGGGAAGGAGAATTTTCCACATATGATGCGTTGTATCATAAATCTAGATTTATGACTTATTTAATTGGCACAAATGATAGTTTTTACAGGGTGAATTCAAACTTAAGTACTTGAAAACACTTGAATCTTTTTAAAGTATATTCAGTAATTTAGACAATTGTCCGATAATTTAAGTATGAAAAAATCAATCACGACCACATTAGCTTTTTTATTTACCTTTTCAAGCTTTGCAGCCGGAACAAACGGCGGTACCGGAAACTACACTATTGATCCTATGCAAGAGTTCGATTACGTACCAGATAATAGCTATTCAGATGCACCGATTTTAAACTATACAGGGACATCGGTATTTACAACTCTTAATGATAGTTTCAATTTTGAAGAACCAATTAGAAGAGCTGATGCAATGGAAACTGTAGAAAGTCATGAAAGCCTTCACTATCAAGATGAAGAGTATCGAGGAACAAGTAGTGGTCCAATAATGTATGCAGATGTTATGGATAGCCCATTAAGGAGAACAAATTTTACTCCAACAAGTTTACAAAAACTTAATCCGATATCAGCTGGAATTGATATGCCAACATTTACTCCTATTTCGGCTGAAAATTATTCAATTTTTTCTAATAATAGTACACCTTCATTTTCACCATCATTTACAACAAGAACCAGTATGTTCCAAACTGGTCAGGTAAATTATGAAGCAGGTTCCTTAGATTTTAGTAATATCTTTGACATGGGAAATAGAAGAGAAAGAATTGCTTGTGATAATCTTGCAGGTGATCTTTTAAGTTTAAAGCAAGGTCAAGATGAGTTTCCAATTTGTTCAGGTATGACTCTAGGAGA
>CAJXHA010000251.1 GCA_913053615.1 uncultured Bacteriovoracaceae bacterium
CAAGCTATATTGAATCAATCTCTTGAATTAATTGCTTAAAGAGATCATAGATCTTTTCTGATTCTGTTATGGATTGCTCTTTTTTATGCTCAATGCTCATCTTGATTTTATTACAGACATTTGAAACGTTTAGTATATCAGAGTCTTTTTCAATTAAATGTACAAGGGTAAGGTCATAAAAGCGATCATAAAAACACCCCCTAATATGATAGTTTTTAAAAGCTTCAAGCTCCTTAGTTTCTAATAAAGACATTTCTTTAAGTAAGTCCTTTTTATAATACTTTAATTCTTTTTCAGATCTTGCTTTAAGGGTTTTTATGTAAAACGGCTCTAAGTGCAAGCTTGTATCTTGGATTAAGCTTTTAAAATGTAGATCAGTATCAATATTAGTAAATTGCTTATCTAGCGTCTTTAAGAACGTTTCACTTGTAAGTTGATAGATATGTCTTAAGTCATGTAGCCATGAATTATAAAAATAGATAGCTTTTATGTTTGCAAAATTCTCAAAGTCATTTACTTTTACTTCTCCTGGAATTGCAAGTGTGATATGAGCTGGTGGTTGCTTTCTTTTTGTTGATATTGAAAATGACTCTGTATCAATCCACTTAGCATCTAAAACAAGATTATCTAAACTTGGTGAGTGAAGATTTATTCCATTGGTATATAACTTGATTATTCGCTCCATGAACTCTTGGATATATTTTTGATACTCTAAACTTAACCCATTCTCAATTAGTCGGCTTTTGATGACATTAATTTCATTTTCGCTGATATACTCTTGAAATATACAAGCAAGACGTGTTGGATTATACTCTCGTGCCAGAAAATAACTATTAGTATCAGTATATTTAAAAACTCCTATGTTAGTGGTACTGAGTTGCTTAGTTCTATTATAAATAATCTCTTCATTAGAGATACTCTTTAAACAATCCTGCAGAGTAATTGATCCAGAGCTATGCTCAAAGTCATAATTTAGGTTAAGGCTTCTTCCGACTCCTTTCAATTGAACTTGATTAATTAGTCCATGTCTTGTCGAGCCGGAGTATAGTGTTGAGAAGTGATTAAATTTCTCTGATTGAATAGTAATATAAGAGTCTTTATATAATTGATTATAATCTTCTGCGTTTAAAACACTCTTACTTGAGTGAGTCGTTCTGAGTCCAAGGTTAGATAAGTCCTTACATTTGATTTTATTCTTATGGTGATGTGTCTTTAAAAAAAATAGTGGAGAAACTTCTAATTCTTTTTGAGTTTCTCTAAGTGATTCTAAATAAGCACATTCCTCAAAAAGTAAGTCGGTGTATTTTTTATTTATCAGACATGGAGTTGAGTCTACTTTTTGAAAGGGGATAAAGTAGTACTTTTCAAAGTCAAGCTTACTCATGATAATGCTCTTTGATAGAATAAGTAGCCATGTTCACTATATGGTCTTCCAAACTTATTAATAAAATCAATCTCCTTCTGGGCCTTTATTAAGTACTCAACTTTTGCTGTTTGAAAGTCTTCTGTTGAATTAAAATAATTCTTATAGTTGAAATTAGATAAGGTGGAATTTTCGGGATAGTTATTTGAATTTAACTTTATTTCTTTTTTGATACAGAATTCAAAAAAATCAATTGAATTTAATTTAAAGGAAGAAAAACTAAGGTGTGCAGATAGATCATCTTTACTAAAAGCTTTGTGGGCAATCCCTCGCGGTAAGTAGTACATATGTCCTTCTTGAAATACAACCTTAGTCGTATCAAACTTAACCTCTATATCACCAACATTTTGGGCATTGATATAGTATTTATTATTTTCAGTCTGTTGGAATAACCACTCTTTATTTCCAGCAAGTTGATAAATATAGATGTCTTGTGGATCTGTGTGAAAGTTAAAACAATTATTTCCACCTGCGGGGGTAATATATAAATTACAAGTAATACTTAAACCATACTTTTTAAAAACTAAGTTACAAAAGTCATTGAGCTCAGAAATTGAGTTTTGTAGACCACTTAATTTATAGGAATAACTTCCACTCTCAATTTGACCTATTTCTAAGTTTTGAACTGCTTCCTGTTTTTTACCATCTTTAAAGCTTAGAATATCTGCAAAGTTCTTATCTTCTTGCCAGTATTGAAAATGCTTTTTAAGTATAGTTTCAATTGAGGGTAGTTGAGTCAAACTATCAGCCTCTGGCAAGTGACATTCGCATAGTTCATTTTCAATAGTTTCAAATGAGTTAATTTTTTTCATACACTATGTTATTATTTCACAGAAGCAGAAAAAAAGAAATAAAGCAGGTGCAAGTGAATACAGTGATTAAATTGAATCCAGAAGTTATAGTGAATGAAGTTAATGAAGCTGAGTCATATGCAGTTAACTTAAAGAATACAGATTCAAAGGTTATCCGCTTTAGCGGAGTTAGCGCAAAGTTTATTAAATACATATCTGAAAACTTAACACTGTCTGATATTGTGGAGAAAGTTAGTCATGACTTCACTGATATTTCAAAGGAAACTATCCAGGCCGATCTAAGTGATTTTATTCAAGAGCTTAAAAATAAAGACTTAATTAGTTAAGTTAATTTTCGTTTCAAATATCCATTTAGTCTTCTCTCAAAAAGTACATAAAAGATAGCTGCAATAAGAAAGACGATTAAAGTCGTTATCAAGAAGTTTAAGTACATATTCTGTATATATAATGGTTTTGAGAATGTTAAAATGATCGGAAAATGGAAGATATATACTGGGTAGTAGAGTTGAGTTATAAATGCCATAAAGTTCTTTGAGTACAGCTTCACATCAAGACTTATTATTAAGTAAAATAGCATGACAATACCAAGTCCAGAGAATAAGTGATAGAGAAGAAGTGGTTGGGTACTTGGATAAAGAGCTAAATCTCCTGAATATCCTACAAGGTAGATTGAAATAACTAAGAGGGAGATCTTTTGAAAAGCACTTAAGCTAAAGTGATCTTTCTTACTAGATAATGCAATTATACAACCTAAAAAATGAAATACCGTATAAGGCAAGAGCACAATACAAATAGCTGAAAGTAAAAAACCAATAAACCTAGTTACATTATTTATATAATATAAAAATATAAAGAGACTAAGAACAGCGTGACCAATTATTTCTGCTTTTAAGGTCCAAAGGGCAGGGTTGAGTGCTATTTCTTTCTCAAAGCCTTTATAAAGCGAATATAGAAAAAAATCAGTAAGTGTGAAGTCTTGTCGATAGATTAAATAAATTGCAAAACTAAAAAAGAGAGGGATTATAAGTCTTAGATATCTCTTTAATTGGAAATAAAATAATTGTTTAATATTTTGCCTGATTATTGGGGTGTATTTATACACAAAGAAGCCGCTAAATAAAAAAAAGAGCTTTATAGATAAATTATTATTTAGCAGTATTTGCAGAAAATAATTATCACTATCAAGTCGCTGATAGGCATATTGAAAGAAATGAGTCATAAAAACTTGTATGGCCAATAAAATGCGAATAAAATCGTAGAGTAGGTTTCGCATCACTTTTTTCCTACAATTAAATTACTAGAGTTCTTAAGTGTTATCAAAGCAGTATTTTGAAACTCTTTAATATTTTTTTTATATGCTTTATAAGCTTCTTTACTTACGTCTTCAAAGTTTAGCTTACTAATTTCTTTTTCTAAATGAGTGAATAAACTCTTAGGATCTGCTAGGTTTTTTGATGAGTACTCAAGTTGATCTAATATTTGAGAGATAATAAAACGATTATTATAATCATAAACCCCAATGGAAAGGTGAATGCTGATCTGGTCTGTATTATTTTCAACTTTATGTGCGAGTCCTCGAGTAAAGAGAAATGGTGTGTCTGAACTTACCTCGTAAAAATCTAAACGATCTAAGTGATTGCTTTGAGCTTGTGATAAGCTTGCCATTGAGTAAAAGTATTCATCTTTGCTGGACTTGGCAAAGTACCACTTTTTCTTTCCATGCAATGGTATAATTAAGGTATTCATACTATCGACATGATAGCTTAGGCCTTCCGCTCTAGGAGGTGATACAAATAAAACACAAATTAATTGATTGGAAAGTTCTTTAGAGAGTTTTGCTATTAATTTTTTTAAAGTACTTGATACAAATTCAGCTTTTGTTATAAGTAGTGGGTTTGCTAACTTATTTATTGCTTTTAAATGATCAACGACAAAGTCTTTTTTATCAATTGGCAAATCAACTTTAAGACTTCCGTGGTAACTCATTATTTCAAGCTGATCAATTGAATCAGTATCTTTAAATAACTCGAGAAGGATTTTCTCTTTATGCTCTTGAATCTCATTTATTAGTGAACTTAACTCATTATTATGAATATTAAAAAGCCCATGGTGAATATCTTTAATGCTCTTTAACTCTTCCATATCTTATCTTCTAAGCTCTTACTCATCTGAATAATATCCTCATTTAATGGGTATCCAAATTCATTAATTATATTATTTAGTAGAGGAAGAACTTTGTTATACCTTTCAAATATATCACTTATACTGACTAGGTTTTCGAGAAGTTCTTTTTTTAGGGTCTTGAAACTTTCTTCATTAACGTCAGCGTGATCGAGCTCAATCAACTCTTTTTCCGGGAACTCAAATAGCTTTCGTAGTAATTGGTCTTTGAAGTAATTAAAGTTATAAGGGGTTTCAAAAAGCTGTAAGTGAACGAAGTAGGGAAGCTCATCAACCTTATAGGTTATAACTTTTTTTATATTACCTTGTTGTGAATTTGTTGGAGAGTCTTTTTCAGAAATTTCTATATCTAAGTATGAGAACTCATCTAGGTAAGTATTTCTTTTATAATTATGAGCATTTTTTATGAGAATAAATTCATCTCGAGCCAACTTTATGTTTGATAAAATAGACTCGAGATTTGTTTCATTATTTATTTGGGTATTATATATGCCCTTCTCTTGGTAAAAGTTTAAGAATTCCTTTAAGAACTCCTTTTTACTCCATTGAGATAGCATGGTCTTTCTCTAAAATTTAATTAGAGCTGCACCACTAGTTAGACCTGCACCAAAGGCAGCAACTAGGATTGTTTGTCCTCTTTTA
>CAJXHA010000252.1 GCA_913053615.1 uncultured Bacteriovoracaceae bacterium
TTCCAGGGCACCCTTTAAAGATCCCTTAGTATTAATTCCTCTAAGGTTTCCAACAGGTGTTGGTCCATCAACTGCATCAGTAATTCTCTCACTAATCATATCTGGATTAATTGTTTTATCATCACCAGCAAGTACAACTAATCTTTCAACTTCGTTTTGAAGTTCACGTACGTTACCTGGCCACTTATAATCCATAAACTTTTCAAGTGTTTTCTTTGCCCAAGTTTTCATTGGGTAACCCATTTCATCACATTTCTTTTCTAAGAAATGATCCATTAATACTGGGATATCTTCTTGTCTTTCTTTTAAAGAAGGAATCTTCACGTTAATTACGTTAATTCTATAATAAAGATCTTCTCTGAACTCACCCTTTGCCATCATTTCTTTTAAAGGTCTATTCGTTGCAGCGATCACACGAACATTAACTTTTTTAGGTTGAGTCGCACCAACAGGTAAGAAAGTAGATTCTTGTAAAACCCTTAAAAGCTTTACCTGCATTGATAAAGACATATCCCCAATCTCATCGAGAAATAATGTCCCACCATTGGCAACTTCAAAGAAACCTTTCTTATCCTTAACTGCACCAGTAAAGGCACCCTTAACGTGTCCAAAAAGCTCTGAGTCTAATAAGTTATCATTAAATGCAGAACAGTTTACGGCCATAAATACAGCATCTTTTCTTGGAGAATTATAATGAATTGCCTTTGCAACCATCTCCTTACCTGTACCGTTCTCACCTTGAATTAAAATAGTTGCTTCTGAATTAGAAACTTTTGTTAGTAAGTGATAAACAGCTTGCATAGCTTTCGATTTACCAATGATATTATGATATCTATACTTATTTCCAAGTTCTGCATTCAGGTCTGCAATTCTTTCTTCACGTTTACTCACTTCACTATAAACAGTCGATACTTCGTCTGCTACCAGTCCAATAAGTTCTTTTAAGTATTCAAACTCATGGTGTTGTAACTTTTTAAGATTCTCTGTTGCAGCTGTTGCATCCGCTGGATCTGCTCCACACTCAACAACCTTATCATGAATTTCTTGTACTTCACTTGCAGAAATCTTGTCAGTCACATATGGATAAGCAAATACCGCACCTAAGAATTCACCATCAACTTCAATTTTAGATGCTAATACTCTTACGTGTGGAAAGAACGAATCAAAGTAATAACACTGCTTATCAGCGTTCTCTACTAATTCAATTCCCTTCTCAATATCCTGAGCAAGAATTTGTTTACCATGAGGTAAACTATTTTGAATTTTAAAGAAGTGACTTTCGTAATCACCACCTTCAAAGTCTCCCTGAATATTTCCATGCTTATCTGTATAGAAAATATCCACTCCAAACCACTTACCAATAACTTGTTCTAGTTTCTTGTTTACATGTAAGTCTTTAATGCTCTTCCAATCAATCATACTTTGTCTCCTGACTTTACAAAGATTCTTAATTCTAATCGGATGAATTGCAGATATTCTTGACACCTAAATCATTTTTGCAAAGAAAATGGTCAGAATTCAGGCATTTAATGTGATTACGAGTACTTACAAGTTTGTAAAATATTGAATATATTGAGGACTATTCCACTCTTGAGGCCCAACAAATCGTTTTAAAAGATTTGTATTAGCTGAAAATACGTATGTTTCCGGTAACTTATAAGTACCGAAAACTTTTTGATGAACAAACTCTTTATCCTCTAAAATTAATACGTTTTTTGAAGTCGAAAGATCGTATTTTTTAAGAAATTTCAATACATCTTTGACTTGATCGTTTACAGCAATGAATAAAAATTTAACATTTTCTTTATCTTTGAGCTGATTTGTAAGTTCTTTTAGTGCTGGTAACTCTTTCTCACAAGGTGCGCACCAAGTTGCCCAGAAATGAACGATTACATTTACACCACTGGCCGCTAGAGTTCTTAACTCTACTTCTTTATCACTATTAAATTCTTTTAATTTTACCTCAGGAAGGGTTTTGAGAACTGAGTTTGACTTGTAATACTCACCTGGCTCACTAAGCTTATCTTGCAGCTTTACTGATTCATAAACAGTATAACCTAAAGTGATTCCAATAATAGCTAATATTACAATTAATCTTTGAGACATAAAAAAAGACCCTCTTTTCGAGGGTCTTTAATATCATTTAATTTACTTAAAATCTATTCTACAAATGAGATATAACCCATTTTAGAAGCATCACCAACTCTACCATCAGCAAGTTTGATGATTCTAGTGTATCCACCGTTTCTTTCTTTGAACTTTGGAGCTACTTCAGTGAAAAGTTTTGTAGTAGCAGCTTTGTTATCAAGCTTAGCTAAAACAATTCTTCTGTTTTGAACTGTATCTTCTTTTGCAGCAGTAACAAGTTTCTCAACGAATGGTCTTAAAGCTTTTGCTTTAGTTTGAGTTGTCTTGATTTTACCGTGATCAATAAGTTCAGTTGCTAAGTTTCTCAGTAGAGATTTTCTGTGAGAAGGATTAACACCTAATTTGTATTTATGTTTACTGTGTCTCATTATTTACTCCTAAATTAATTGTCACCTTGAACTTGCTTCATGATGCTATCAACTTTCATACCAAGCCCAAGACCCATTTGAGTAAGAATTTCTTTAATTTCATTTAAAGACTTTCTACCAAAGTTTTTCGTTCTAAGCATTTCACCTTCAGTCTTAGAAACGAGTTCATAAATATATTTAATATTTGCATTTTGTAAACAATTAGCTGATCTAACTGAAAGCTCAAGCTCAGAAACTGGCTTAAGTAACGCTTCATTAGTTGGAGAGCTCTGAGTTGTTGGAGCTGCAGTAGTCTGAACTTCAACAGGAGCATCTTCATCTTCAAAGTTAAGGAATACAGTTAATTGATCTCTTAAAATTTTAGCAGAGAAAGCAACTGCATCTACTGGATCAACACCAGCATTAGTCCATACCTCAAGAGTTAATTTATCATAATCAGTTCTCTTTCCAACCCTAGCGTTAGTTACAGTGTAATTAACTCTGTGAACTGGAGAGAAAAGAGTATCAAGATAAATCCAACCAACTGGCATATCAAATTGCTCTTTATTATCTAATGCTGAAACGTAACCTTTACCACGTGCAATTTTTAATTCCATTCTGATAGATCCACCAGAAGAAATATTACAAATTACGTGCTCAGGATTTAAAACTTCTACATTTGCATTTTCAGCAATATTAGAAGCCATTACAGCACCTTCAGAAGTTTTTTCTAATACAAGATTAACTTCTTCTTTATCAGTGATTTTAAATTTTACTTCTTTTAAGTTTAAGATGATTTCTGAAACTTCTTCTTTTACGTTATTGATAGTTCCAAACTCATGCTCAACACCGTCGATTTTAACAGCAACAATACCAGCACCTTGAATAGAAGAAAGAAGAACTCTTCTTAAAGAGTTACCTAAAGTTAGTCCGTATCCTCTTTCAAGTGGCTTAGCTACGAATTTACCGTAGTTTGGCTTAAGAGCATCGTTATCAACTTCTAAAGCTGTTGGGCGGATCATATCGATCCAATTTTTTGCTGCGTAAGTATTGTTAATAGACATTAAGGTTCTCCTCTAAACTATAGCTTATAAATTATACTCTTCTTCTTTTTGGTGCTCTACAACCATTATGTGGCATAGGAGACTTATCTGCAACAGAAGTGATTCTTAATCCAACTGCTAAAAGAGCTCTAATTGCATTTTCACGACCTGCACCTGGTCCTTTAACTTTAACGTCTACAGAAGTTACCCCGTGTTCCATTGCTTTCTTAGCAGCTTCAGTTGAAGCAACCTGTGCAGCAAATGGAGTTGATTTCTTAGAACCTCTAAAACCTAAACCACCAGCACTTGCCCAAGCAATAGCGTTACCATTTGGCTCAGAAAAAGTTACAATTGTATTATTAAATGAAGCCTGAATACTACAAACGGCTTGAGGAATATTCTTTTTTACTTTCTTTTTAGTTGTTTGCTTAGCCATAATTATCTCGCCTTATTACTTCATTTGTTTGATTGATTTCTTACCAGCAATAGAAACAGCTTTACCTTTTCTAGTTCTAGCATTCGTATGAGTTCTTTGACCTCTACATGGAAGAGACTTTCTATGTCTAATTCCTCTGTAACAACCTAGGTCTTTTAATCTTTTAATATTTAATCCAACTTCTCTTCTAAGATCCCCTTCAACTGTATAGTCTTCAAGAACCTTTCTGATTTCGTTAGTCTCTTCTTCAGTTACCTCGTTAGAGTTTTTCTCAGGATCCATTCCAACTTTCGCTAAAACTTCAGAACCAATTTTTGGTCCTACACCATATAGAGAAGTGATTGCAATTTTCATTGCTTTATTTCTTGGTAAATCGACACCTAATATCCTAGCCATTAACTACTCCTAATTAACCTTGTCTCTGCTTGTGTCTTGGATTTGCTTTACAAATAATTCTCAAAACACCTTTTCTTTTTATAACTTTACAATCTTTACAGATCTTTTTAACACTTGATCTTACTTTCATTTCTTATCCTTTACTTCTATAAATTATTCTGCCCTTACTTAAGTCATACTTACTTATTTCAACAAGCACCTTATCTCCAGGCAAAATCTTGATAAAATGCATTCTCATCTTTCCACTAATATGAGCTAGTACAACGTGGTTATTAGGTAGCTTTACCTTGAACTTTGTGTTCGGTAAAAGCTCTAATACCTCGCCTTCTACCTCAATAATGTCACCTTTTACTTCAGCCATTACTGCAATTCACCTAATAGATTAACACCCTTCAATACACAAAATGTGTTGAAATGGCAATAATCAAATTTATTTAATCTTACTAGTTAAGTCTCTAGTTACATCTTCAACATCTTGGTCAGCGTTTATCTCTACCAGTTTCCCTAAGTCACTGTAAAGACGTATAACTTCCATCATGTTGTCTTCAAAAACCTTCATTCTATTTCTGACCACTTCTTCAGTGTCATCAGGCCTTTGAATTAATTCCTCACCCGTAACGTCACAAATCCCTGGAACTTTTGGCGGGTTAGTTTTTAAATTATAAATATGTTTTCCATCCTTAGTAG
>CAJXHA010000253.1 GCA_913053615.1 uncultured Bacteriovoracaceae bacterium
GTCTTTGCATACTTTAAAGCAATTGTTACTGACTTTTCATAAAAGTTTAATAAAGGCTTATACCAAGTATCTTTTTCAATATTTTTTACTTTAGAAGCAAAGTCAGCAAGGTGCCCCGGTAAAATCATAAAGCACTCAAGCCAAGAGGCAAAAAGTGCAATGATAACAACTGCTGGTACAGGCCATAAGAATTTCCCCATAATTCCGGTCATAAAAAATAGTGCTGAAAAAGCAACCATCGTTGTAATGATTGTCGCACTTACAGGAGCAAGAGTTTCATAAGCAGCTTGTTTAGCTGCATCTCTTGGCTTTAAGCCTTTTTCAAGATTTTGATAGTACTGCTCAGCAACTATAATCGAATCATCAACTAACATACCGAGAACCATAATAAGGCCAAACATAGAAATGAGATTAATTGTTATTCCAAAGCTATCCATTAAAGTAAAGGCCACAAAAAAAGCAAATGGAGCACCAAGGGCGGTAATAATTGATACTTTAAAATTTAAAAAGAACATCAAACAAATAATCACCAGAAAGATACCCTGCATTCCATTCTCAGTTAGTACACCTAGTCTTCTTTTTACATAATACGAGAAATCATCATAGATCTTGTATTGAAAACCAATTTTCTTACTCTGATCTTTTAATGACGTTTTAATAAACTTAGCTGAATCTAAGACATCTGCTGAAGCCTTAATTTGAATTGAGAGAAAAATAGCTAATTTACCATTTGCCCTATCCTCACGAGTTGGATCCTTTAAAGAGCGCATGACTTTAGCGACATCTTTAACTTTGATAACATCACCAATATCATTAGAGCGAATTGTAACATTTTCTAATTCTTCTACCGTTTCATTCTCGACAAGAGTCCTAACAAGTACTTCTTTATCGGGGTTCTTTATATTTCCAGCGGATATATTTATTTGTCTATCACGTATTGAGCCAATGACTTCATTTAAGGTCATATCTAAACTTTTTAATTTTTTAAGATCTGCTTCGACATAAAAAACTTCATCACGATAGCCTGTCATCTCAACACTAGAAATTCGACTATCAAGCTCTAAGACATCTCTAAATTGCTTTGCTTTTTCTCTTAGTGTCCACTCATCATCACCAAAAATAGCGACATTCATAAGACCACGGGTTTTATTTGTTATATTGGTCACCACAGGGTCTTCAGCGTCATCCGGCAGATCTTGAGCGGCATCCACAGCATCTTTTACATCAATCAAGACTTCATCAATATCATAGTCCGGATCCACCTTAATAGATAAGATTGAAGCACCCTCAGAACTAAGTGCATTTAACTCTTCAATCCCCTCAACTCTTTTTAATTGTCTTTCCATTTCAATAGAGATTAATTTCTCAACATCTTCTGCTGCAGCACCTGGATACATAGTTCTAACGACAATGAAGTTAAAATCAACATTGGGAAATGTTTCTTTATTTAAAGAAAAAATTGAAAAGATCCCCATAACAACAATCAAAAGAGTTATTAAGTTTACGACAACGGAGTGATTTACAAAGTAATCAATTATTCTTTTCATTAGTCATCGTACCTTTTAATCATGTCTTCTATTGAGCCTACCAGATAAGCGTATTCAACATAGAGTGTTTCTAGATTATGAAGAGATCTCTTCTCTTCAACACGAGCATTTATATATGCTTCTTCTGCTCGAATTACATCATCAAATGTAGCCTGCCCTCTTAGGTAGAGTTTATTTTGTTCATTTAAAATACTTTTATTTAAATCAACTAAACGATTTGCATAAGAATAGTTTTTTTCAAACTTTTGAATATTATGTAAGAGAACCTTTCTCTCCATCTCCAATTTGTCTTTTAAGTCTAACTTTTGGTACTCAGCACGCTTACGATTAATTCTTTGCCTCTCAAGAGTCGACTTATGATATGAATCTCCAAAAGGCACAGAATACAATAAGCCCACGACTTTACTATCATTTTCAGGAGCATTAAATGCTTCATCAAAAGAGTCCGAGTTATTGGCATTATAAGAGTTTGAAATATAACTAGCAGTTAATTTTAGAGAATGGCCTCTTTGATCTCTTAGCTTTTCTGATTCGATATCAATTAATTTAATTCTTTCTTCGATAGACTTAAATTCGTAATTAACTTTTTCAACTAATATATCATTCCACTCTTTAAATGGAGTATACTTCCAAGTCACAACTTTTAAGTACTCCTCAGGCACTTCTCTTCTAAGGACAAGTTCTATCACTGCGAGATTTTCTTTTAAGCTACTCTGTGCTTTATTCACTTCTTGTTCTTGTTTTAAGAGAGAAGACTGTGCTTGTAACTTATCTACCTTTCTACTTATTCCGTCTTTGACTCTTTTTGAGATCAAGTTCAATCTTTTCTGTGCTCTCTTTTCAATTTCGATAGCCAAGTCTCTTAGATAGATACTTAACTTGGCATTAAGATAAGATTTGAAAAAGTCTAAATACTCTTTATGTCTTTGAGCTTTATTTTGAGCCGATTCAAAGATTTGATTCTGAACAATTCTCTTTTCCTCATATCCTTGTGCTCGATTAAAAAAGTCATATGTATAAAGTAATGTCCCACGTGTTTCGAAAACTTCATCTGAGTTAGTAGTCCCAACACCTGATTGCCAATTTGAGAGATCAAAGCGTGTATTGCTTATGGTGTATGAAAAAGTTCCAAATCGAAACGAAGTTTTTTCAATACCAATTGAATAGGTCTGCTTGATAGTTTGTTGAGCTTGAAAAGAAAATAAAGCATCTAAATAAGTATCATCATGCTCAACTTCAAGATTAATCTTCCATGCATTTGAGTTAATAAGGTAATCAAAATTATTTTGAACGGCCTCAGTCTCTACATTTCTAATTTGATTAATATATGAATCTTGATAGCCCTGCCAGATCTCTTGGAAAGCTGCATTTGCATTAATAGAAATGAATAGAAATAGAATAATATAGGGCATAAATTCTCCAGGGGATATATTGCTCCTTTTTCTCCTATTTGTTAAGAACGCAACTTGTCATTTCATAACTGTATAAGTATATTTCACTCTAAGAGGGGCAGGTTATCGCGAGGCAACTCGAGGAAAGTCTGGACACCATAGAGAAGCGTAGCGGGTAACGCCCGTCCACCGTGAGGTGAGGACAAGTGCAACAGAAAGCAAGTACAGTTCGGCTGTAGTGAAACCAGGTAAACTCTACGTGGTGCAAGTCCAAATAGGCCATCATAGTGCTCTTTCTCGGAGGCGATGGCGGGTAGGATGCTTGAATAACTTGGCAACAAGTTATCTAGATAAATGATAACCCTAGACAGAATCCGGCTTATCGCCCCTCTTACTTTTTTATTCCAAAAAAATCTAATGCCTTAAAAGTCGTGGTTGAGAAATTTGATTGTTCATTCAATTCAATCCATTCATAAGCTTTAAGCTTGAAACCAAGATTTTCTAATTCTTTCTGACTTACAAATAAAAGGTAGTTTGCAATTCTATATTTGGTAATCCCTGTCTTAAGCATAGGCAATAAATCATGCTCTAAATTTAATGTACTAGCGGGATACTGAGTCAGTTCTTGGTCTTCTGAAGAAATAATGAATGTAGGCACCTCATACTGTCCACTTAACCATTCATTCTTTTTTTTCTTATAAGACAAAAGTTTTCCTTCATTCAGAGTGATTACTCTTAGTAGTTTTAATTCGAAGTATTTTTCAATCTTCTTTTCTTTCTCTTTTATAGGAAGACTTAAAGGTTCCCCACTTAGTTTGGCCTTGCAATTATCTCCCATAGGACATAGTTCACAGTAAACACGATTCGCCTTACAAAATTCACGACCAAGATCCATTAGTGCTTCATTAAAGTCTCGAGCACTATAATTCTCTATCTCACTACAAATAATACCTTTTTGAAATTTGTCTTTTATTTCATCTTGAAGCTTCTTACCCTTAAGTGAAGTTAGTCCATAGATTCGCGAAAGCACTCGCTCAAGGTTCGCATCAATGGCCAATGTTTTTTTATCTGCACCAATAGCAAGGAGTGCATTTGCAGTATATTCACCAATACCATTAATCTTTATTAATTTAGAATAATCTAAAGGTATTTTTCCACTATGGTGTTCTACAATCTGTTCACATGCTTTTTTTAGATTTCTTGCACGTCGATAGTATCCCAGCCCCTTCCAAGCAACTGTTAAATTATCTTCACTTTCAAGAGCAAGTTCAGCAATGCTGGGGTATTTTTTTAAAAAGCGTTGATAGTGATTAAGAACAGTTCCAACAGTTGTCTGTTGCAACATTATTTCACTTACAAGCGTCGTGTATAGTGTACGCTCTTTGCGCCAAGGTAAATGATGGTGCTGAAACTTAGACCATTGAATTAATTTATTAAACATGTAATCAAAGTAAAGGAAAAGACAATATTTGAAAAGTGCTTAGCGACAGACTTTTGCTAAACGAGGAACTTCTTCATAGAGATCTTCTGCATACATAGGCTTTTGGATCCCCTTAACTGATCCAACCCCACTGGCTTCAACAAAATCAATAAACTCTTCACTTGCTTCATAGATATCAGTGATAATGATAAGATGGTCAGCATTATTTACTTTAATATCTTTCATCATTCTATCTGTTCGATTGAGACCTGAATTTAGGCATACTCTATCCATCATCCCAAGCTCTTTGCGAGTTTCATTAAAAATATATACCTTCATATCACTACTAAATGGACAGGTACGATCTAGTTTCTTTAAAAGCATTTCTCTTTTACAGCTCTTATCATATCCTTCGAAGTCGACCTGCTTCATTGTCGAAGAAACATCGATCCATAAAGTAAGCTTGGCCTTACTTATTTTTTTCTTAGCTTTGGCCTTACCACAATAAAGATCAAAGAAGTTTCCTTCTTCACAATTCACCATATCACGATCAATTCCATCACCGGAATCAAACTTCTCATACTTTTCACTTCCATCAAGAACTGTATAGTCACTTACTGCTTCAACATTACTATCAGAGTTAGCATCTCTCTTATACAATCCAATTTGTGGATCAAAACAA
>CAJXHA010000254.1 GCA_913053615.1 uncultured Bacteriovoracaceae bacterium
CTAGTTTTACCACTTATAGAATATTACTTATTTTAGCTTTAATTTCATTTTCATTATATTCAGTATGTTCACGAAGTGGGTAAGCTAGATTTTCATAGACATTCATTGAGTCAAAGAGAGCTCCATTTTGAAAGGAGTAAGATATTTGAGTTCTAATTTTAAAAAAATCTTCTTCTTTTAAATGATCAATTCTATTGCCTCGATAGTATATTTCACCACCATCAATTCTTTCTAGGCCAATAAGTGATCTTAAGAGTACTGACTTTCCTGAGCCTGAACGACCAAGAAGGCCAAGGCATTCATTTTCATTTAGATTGAAGCTAATACCTTGGTGAATCGGTGTTCCCTCAAATGATTTGTGAATATTTTTAACTTCTAAGATTGCACTCATTTTAAAAATATGAAGATGAGAAGTTTACTCAAAAAGAAATCAGAGATAAGAATGGCTATTGAGCTTGTCACCACCACCCAAGTTGTTGAGTTACCAACACCTCTCGTTCCTTCTTTTGTATTAAAACCTCTATAGGTTGCTACCAGAGTAATGATCAAGGAAAAGACCGCACTTTTTATCATGGCACTTAAGACATCATAAAAATGTAAATACTCTAATACTTTGTTTATATAAAACCCATATGGGATACCAAATTCAGTATCACTAATTATCAGCCCGCCAATAAGCCCCATAAAAGCCGAGAAAATTGTTAATAATGGCAGCGATAAGAAAGCAGCTACAACTCTTGGAACAACTAAGACTCTAATAGGTGAGGTTCCTAATGCTCTAATGGCATCTATCTGTTGAGATACGTTCATACTGGCAAGCTCAGCTGTAATCCCCGAGCCAATTCTTCCTGCAACTAAGAGAGAAGTTAGAATTGGTGCTAGCTCTCGCATAAGACTAACGCTGACAATACTTGGGACATAGAATGTTCCCCCAAAGCTCGCAAGTCCATGACCAAATTGAAGTGTCATGACTAATCCAATAACAAAGCCAATCGTTCCCGAGATTAAGGCAGAGCCAATTCCAATCTCTACAATTTGTTCTAGCATTCGATGATAATAAAATGGACGAGTAAAAGTTGCTTTGAAAGTATCAATAGCAAGAATGGTTATCTGGCCCAACTTTAAAAAACTTTTTTCAATCTTGCTAACTCTTGTTTGTGAAATCATAAATCAAGCCTTTGAATTAAGTCTTGAAAACTTTCTTTGAAAGTAGAGTTATGTCCAATTCCTGTAATGTCATAATAACAAGAACCTGTTTTAATCGCCTGATGGTAAATAAAAACTTCTTTTCCATCCATATTTGAGCTCAAGGCAGTAAAGCGTGCAGGATGTCCTTTAAGATCTTGGTTATTTTGTTCTCTTATTTCAGAGTGATTAATCTTCTTGATAAATGAGTCACTGATTTTTTTGACATTACCTTTGAAGTAATCGCAATAACTTTTGCTATAAACTAAACCACCATCTTGATGCTTAAAAAGATAATCAACTTTCTTATCTTTTACTTGGCTCCATTTAGAATTCTTGATCTTAAATGAATAAGACTTATCACTTTTTAAAACGGGCTCACTTGAGACTAAACTACAGCTGCTCAGAAATAGGCCCATATAGATGATAAAAATTTTCCTGACTAGTGGTCTCAAGTTAATTCTCGCTAAGATGTTTAAATTTATTATATACGCTGCTAAATCCCTGTAAATGCGAGACTTTTCTTACCTGTTAGAAAAATGACAGGAAAAAATTTGCCTCGGAGTAAAATTTTCCTTTTATCTTGCACAAAAGTTGGTAGAATATTTATAAGAGCTCAATCAGGAGGATAGGGTTCAATTTAAGACAGGAAGTTTTCAACATGAATAAAAGTCTAGTGTTCAAAATTCTGACATTTATTTTTGTACTAAGCGGAATTATTTTTCCTGCCGCTCACGCACGTTTTGAACAAGAAACATTTAAGACACATTTACGCTGGTCATTAGACACTGATAAGCCTGCTGTTAGTCTTCAGAATAAAAACAATACTCTTATTATAAAGACTCTTGATAACTCTCTATTTAATGAACTGTCTGGTGAGTTAGCAAAAATAGATTTAAATAAAAATTATTTCAAAAAGATTGAATACACTCAAGGTAAGAATGGTAGTGCGAATCAAATCAAAGTTGATATGAAGGATGAGTCTATTGAGTTATTTTCTTTTTATAAAGATAAAGACAAGAAGTATGTTCTAGACTTCTGGATTAATAAAGACCTTGTGGTTACAAAGAAAGCAGCTGTTGAGAAAAAATCAATTCCTAAGGTAGCTAAAATTAAGAAAGCACCAAAGAAAAAAGCACCTGTTAAAAGAACTAAGAAAGTTGAAGATAAAATCACTCAAGGTATGGGTGTTGTTGACCCTGAAAAAGTATTAGCGAGCCAAGGCCATAAAGGTTATAAAGATTTTAGATATGGAGCTTCATTCATTTGGAATTACGAAGCTTTTATCCCTCCTTTAGAGCAGGCGGTTAACCTATCTATCAAGGGACCGGACTACTTCTACGAAATCAAAGATAGAGAATTTGCAAATGATGATAAGAAGGAAGCTCACATGCAGCTTTCTATTAATTTTTATAAAGAAAAGAAGTGGGGTCTAATGACTCGTTCGATTAATTTATTCCAAAAGAAGTATGGAATGAATACGAATAGAGACATTATTGATTTTATGAAGGCCACTTCAATGATTAAAAATACAATTAAAGAAACTGTTAAGCCAGATATGGGCAAGCCAACTCCAATTGTAAATAAAGATGGTGAAGTGATTGGGATGGACGAGCCGGTTAAGGCCAGTAGTAAGTCAGTTTTTGCTTCAGCTATTAGCATCTTACAAGGAATTGTTGATCGTACACAAGACTATGAGTTAAAGAGAGCATGTTTCCAATATATGCTTCAGTATAATATTGACCAGGAAGATTACATTCAGGCCATGCAAACTGCAAAAGAGCTATATGTTGCAGCCACTGAACAATTTGATGATGATATGATTATTAGAAGTTCTCGTGTCATTCTTTTTTCTTTAGCTCATTTAAATCAAGTTAAAAAAATGAAGGACTTCCTTTCTAATAAAGCTGTAATCAGAGTACTTCCAGCGCAAGAAGGGGATGCTTATATTGGGTATGTAAACCTAAAGAATCAGAACCTTGATCAGGTTATCGCTCAGTATACTACAAATGTGAAAAGCTATACAAAGCCGGTTCACCCAGCAATTCTATACAATACGGCTGAGTCTTATTTTAGAAAGGCACAATATGAAAGAGCAATAAAGCTATTTGATGAATTCAGTGCTGATTATTCATACACAGATGTAGCTGGATTTGCTCATTTAAGAATTGCTCTTTCTTATGACCTTTTAGATAAAGATCCTAGAAAGACTTTAAAGTTATATGAAACGGCCATTAACAGATCTGTTAATCCAAGAGCTCGTATGGAAGCTAAAATTCGTTATGTAGGTCTTAGAGTCGCAAGAAAGAATGTACTTGGAGCAAGTGATCTAGAAACGACTTCATTTCTTGATGCAACGACAGTTGAGAAAAAGAAAATGGACGGAGAAACAAGAAAGCTTTTATGGCTGGTTCGTTTAAGAGCACTACTAAATCAAGGCAAGTATAATGATGCTCTAGCTTATTTAAGTTCTGTTCCTCTAGACACTATGAAGAAAATTGATCGTCGTACATTTCATGCTGATGGAGCTGAAATCGTACTTGGTCTTATTAAGTCTGCATACTTAGATGAAGACTATGCCAAGGCAGTAAAGGTTTGGGAAGTATTTAAGGATAAGTACATAAATAAGGTTGCGAAAAGTGCATACCTTAGATTTATCGTAACGGACTCATTTTTAAAGCTAGGGCTGATGAAGTCTTATGTTGAGTCTGCAAAGGAATTAGAGCAATTAAATGCTAAGCAAGTAAGAACCTTTCCTCGTTGGGTTAAGTTACATAAGAATATCGATGTTTCTGATTATATAACGGAATTAAAGTTAGCTGAGTCGCTACAAACAAAGAATTGGGCGAAATTAGACCAAACATTAGAGAGCATCAAAGATAGGAAAAATGTGAACTATAATTATTACAAAGGTCTTGTTTCTTATCATAATAAAGCATACGATAAAGCTGTAAGTTACTTCGAAAACTTACTCATTAAACCAAATCTTAATAATATCTTGAATCCAAACGAAAGCCTAATGATGTTAACTACTTATGCAGAATCTCTTTATCAATCGAATGATCACGCTAGATTTAGAAAAAATGCTATGGCCTTAGTATCTGATTTAAGAAAAACAAAGACTAAGAAGTATCAAAGTGCAATCGAAAGAATTGAATACTTAACTATTGAGTCAATCAGTTCTGAGAGAGCAATTAATTATAATACTCTTTCTCAAAGAACTAGTGAATTCTTAAAAGAGTATGACAAATCAGAATATAAAAATAGAGTGAAGTACTTAAATGGACTTGCTCTAGTCAATACTGCTGAAACCGATCTAGGAAAGAAGGTTTTAGAAGAATTGATAAATGATAAAGAAACACCGGAGTATATTAAAGGATTAGCGAGGACGGAGTTATCGTCGCTAGCATTAAAGAATAAAACACTTTAAATATTAAATGGCAAAGCACCAAGACAGGAGGTCGAATGTTTGCATCAGAAGTAAAACTATTTGGAAATCACCCTAAATTCGTTAAGGCACTAGAGTTCGCAAAGAACGTAGCAGTTACTAAGGCACCAGTTCTTGTAGTGGGTGAATCAGGTACTGGAAAGAAAACTTTTTGTAACTTTATCCACCAGAAATCAGCAAGAGGAAGCGAGAAAATTCTTGTTGTTAACTGTTCGGAAGATGCTCAAAAAGTGGAAAATGCTATTTTAGGATACCGTGATGAAGAAACAGGACGTTTTAATAAAGGTGTACTAGAAGAAGCAAATGGTGGATCAATCATTTTACAAAATATTGATGCTCTTGATGAAAAGTTTCAAAAAAGATTATATCGA
>CAJXHA010000255.1 GCA_913053615.1 uncultured Bacteriovoracaceae bacterium
AGAGAGGGCCCAGATGGCTGAAGATGTTAAAGCAGATCTCTTTATTTCAATCCACTTTAATTCATCTAATCATAAAGACTCTAATGGCTTTGAAACTTATTATTTAGATAATCATGCTGATGTTGCTGTCAAAAAAGTTGAGAAAATTGAAAATACCTTTTTAAAAGGTGCTGAAAAGATTGTGAATCAAATTCTCATTGATTTGGTTATTTCTAAAACAGTCACTGAATCTAAAAAACTTGCCAATAGCATTCATAAGTATGTTGGTCTTAAAGTTGAGAAAAAATTCAAGATGAAAGATAGGGGAGTTAAACCTGGTTTATTTTATGTTCTCGCTCTTTCAAAGAGGCCTGGTATTCTAGTGGAGGCCGGATTTATGTCTAATGATAAAGAAATTTGGAAAGTTCAAAAGAAATCATTCTTAGATGCCTATGCGGATGCGATTGCTAGTGGGGTTAAAGATCACCTCAAGGGTAAAAAAGATAAAGACCTTCCATTATTTTGATTTTTAGGCAAAAAAAAAGCGCAAGCTTAGCTTGCGCAATTGAGAGAGGGAGAGAGTGCTTCGGCTTTCGCCTCGGCAAAAAGAAAATATCACCATTAACGCTTTGCGGCAACAATTTGATTTACCTTGTGTATTTTTTACACAATTACTTTGGCAAACTTTGCCCGCCTCAAAACTTTTGGCCTTCTCCCTTATAATGTAAGTATCGGAAATTATGATGAAAAATATGGCCAAAAGATTCAAAGATGAAGAGTTTTTATTTACTCTAACAACTGCCTTCAAGGTAAGTCTTATCTTTGTATTTCTAACTCTATTTGCACTCTATCTTATCTGGTTAATCCTCTCTATAAATACTCTCTTTATTGAAGCACAGACATTAAAAGGCTTTGAGAATATTCAAAGTATTTATAAGGACTATATTCTTAGTAATACCATTGATTATATTCCATACTTATTAGGCTTTATTGTCTTACTCTTCTTAGGTGGGATTTATATTGCTAAGCTCTTAATGCGTCCTTTTAAAGAGATTGAAAAGTACTGCTCTCAGCGAGCAGAGGGGAATCAAGAGATTAATTATGAGCCTGATTTTTTCTCTGAACATAAACTTCTCACTCGTTTTTCAGAGTTTTTCTTTGCCTACTTAGCAGATATTGAAACATCTAAAACTCTTAGGACTTCAACGATTCCACCACAGTATCAAAAAATACATAAGCCACCTTTTGATCGCATATTCTTTTTTCACTTTGCACTTATGATTACTATCATTGCGATCTCAAACTTTATTTTTCTTGTGACCCTCTTAGGTAAGTTACAAGAAGGACTAATGAAGCTGGTAACAAGTGTTTTAAAAGATAATGAAATCAGCACTAGTTTTTTTATAGGGCAGCAAGAATTTATTTTTGATTCATTAACAATCGCATTAAGTGTTGTTTTAATACTATATTATTTTGTTCTGGCTTTTCACTTATATGGAAAAGTATCCGGTGCAGTATTCGGTTTTTTCTCAACGATGCGTTCGTTTATGAAGGGTAACTATGATGCAAGAGTTCATTTACTTGGTTTTAATCACATTAGACCAAGTGGGAGAGCGTTAAATAAATATTTAAAAACGATCTGTGACCAATATCACAATAAAAAAGACTCGTAATAAAATAATTTTTGAATAAAATAGCAAGGTAAACAAAAAAAAAGGGAATCATTTATGAAAATGAATTTAATTATCTTAACAATGATTGCACTAATTTTTAGTGCATGTAATGTGAATGAAAAGCAATTAGCTGAAACACTTAAAAAGAATCCTAAGATTTTAACGGATGCAATTAAGGAAAATCCATCTGAGTTTATTGAAGCTTTAAATGAAGCTGTTAAGAAAGCTCAAGGTGACATGAGAAAGAAACAAGAAGAAGCAGAGAAGAAAAAATTAGAAGAAGCATTTGATAATCCTTTAACTGCTGAGATTAGAGATGATGAAATGATTAGAGGTCCTAAAGATGCTCAGATCACTTTAATTGAATACTCTGATTTTGAGTGTCCATTCTGTTCTAAAGGTTATAAGACAGTTACTGATTTAATGGATAAGTATGGTGATAATATTCGTTTTATCTATAAGCACTTACCATTAAGCTTTCACCCAAATGCAATGCCAGCAGCTCAGTACTATGAAGCAATTAGATTACAGGATGAGAAGAAAGCAGCTAAATTTCATGATGCTATTTTTGAAGATCAAGGTGGTCTAAGAAAAGGTGATAAGTTCTTAAAGAAACTTGCTAAAGATGTTGGTGCAGATATGGCAAAACTTCAAAAGGATTTAAACTCTACGGCTGTTAAGAAAAGAATTTCTGAAGATATGGAAGAAGCAAAGAAATTTGGTTTCCAAGGTACTCCAGGATTCTTATTAAATGGTGTTCCGGTAAAGGGTGCGTATCCAACAAGTCACTTTATCGACATTGTTGAAAAGCTAAAAGAGAAAGGTAAATTAAACCTATAATTAATAAATGATTTTTAATTCATATAAGAAAGGCCTCATTAGAGGCCTTTTTTATTTTAGCTGAATATTAACAATTGAACTGGTATTGCTTGGGCTATATTCCAAAGGAATAAGTTGAGCATTATCCATAAAATATTTTATGAATTCGTTTTGTAGCTCTCGTGCACCAGCAATATTATAAGTATGATTAAAAACTCCAAAGATCGTCTGATTGGCGTCATTAATGTATCCGGCCAAGGTGCTGGTATGCCTTAATGTTCCAGTCTTTGCACTTATGTATTGATTATACTTACTTTGGGTAAAGCGCTTAGCTAATGTCCCTTCATCAATTCCTGCAACTGCCATTTGATCCATTGGCTCAAGACCATTTAGGTTTAAAAACTCTCTCAGTCTTTTTAATAGTCTTAAAGTTAATTCACACGTGGTTCTATTCTCTCCAAGTCCTGAACCTGTATAAAAATAGATCTCATCATCATTGGCATTAAATTCACGATACATAAAATCGTGAAAAGCTATATTACCACCTAGAAAATCAAATATATTATCGTGATAAAAATTATTTGAGTACATATTGATAGGCTTTAATTGTTGATAGAGTGGGGAAGAGAAGTGAGTGATACTCTCTGAACTAAGAGGGGCATTTAATTCATTTCTAAAAAGAATGCGTTTAAAATTAAATACAGGTTTAAGTATACTGCTTTGACTTTGTTCATATAGGTAATCATTAACATTTTTAAAGGCTTCTTTTTCAGATCGAGTCCAACGAGAAGTTTTAAAAACTTTTTCAAGTCCACTTTTTATTGATTGAGAATCATTACTCCAATTTAATTTAAAATACATATCAAAGTAAATATTTTCGATATTGGTGATACCTCTATTATTAAGTTCATTTAAAATAAGAATAAGGTTCTCTGTTACAAAGTAAGAGTCATTTCCACCAAGGATGTAAAGGTTCTTTTGATCATAGCTAAAGATAGTTTGAAAGCGATAATCATAACCAAGTTCGCTCATTGCCCACAGACTTGTATACATCTTACTCACAGAAGCTGGACGAACTAATTGGTGAATGTTTTGACCGAAAACAGTTCCATTAATATCAAAGCAAAAGCTCTGTTTTGAAAGATTAAAGCTATTATTAGAATTAAGTTCACCCCAAACACGATTTAAATCGGCTTGATCTCTCTCTATTCCAGAAGTAAGAAAGAGGCCAGAAAAGGCTATGAGAGCGAATTTTGCGAGCTTGTTTTTAAACATAAACCCTATTAATAAAACTTAGATGGACTGTAAAGCTTTATAGGAGGGATTTTTGCCGTTTCTTCACATTTATCAAAAAAACATCCTTTTTTTAAAAAAAAGATAAAAAATTGTTTGCCATTGTAAAAATTCTACGCAAACATTTTCCTATAGTATTATTAACACTGACATTCGGAGATTTCTATGAACAGAAAAGAATTAGTTGAAGCAATTTTAAAGTCTAAAGAATTAAGCCACCTAACAAAGAAAGATGCTGATGCATTTATCAACAACATGCTTGAGACAATCAAGAAGTCTGTTAAAAAAGGTGACGATGTTTCTTTAGTTGGTTTTGGAACTTTCACTAAAGTTAAAAGAGCTGCTAGAACTGGTGTAAATCCAGCGACTGGTGAAAAGATCAAAATCAAAGCTAAAACTCTTCCAAAATTCCGTCCAGGAAAAGCTTGGAAAGAAATGTTCTAATTTAATCTTTTTTAAGATTTAGAATACAAGCGAAGGGATCCGAAAGGGTCCCTTTTTTATTTTCAAAAAATCCCTATACCAAACCAAAGAGCTCCATTTTTGGGGCCAAACCGGCAAAACTTGCTCCATCAATTTTATTCATTTAGGGGAAATGTCATCACTTTGACGCTTTTTAAGAAAAAATTGGTCAAAAATTTCCTAATCGGCAAGATGTACTTGATATCGGTATTTTTGCAGTTTATAATTTGACATAGGTGATAGGAAGTCACTAAACCGTTACGGAGAATTCATGGCAGAAGAAGAAAATGTAGCAGAAAGCCCAGCTGAAGTTTCAAGCTCTGGCAGTAGCAGTCAGAAAAATCCACTTGTAGCATTAATGTTATTAGTTAACACCATTGGTTTAGGTGTTGTTGCGTTTATGCAATATCAATTCATGCAAATGGAAGCTAAGAGACCTGATCTTACAGAGCTTCTTAAACAAGGCGAGACGAAGCCAGGAGAGGACTTTATCGCTGAAGATAAGCCGGTAGAGACTCTTACTAAGGAGACGTTAGTTAACCTTGATACATTTACTGTAAACCTTGCTCAGGGAGATGGACCAAGAAGATATGTGCGTATGAATGCAGTCTTAAAAATGAGTTCAGATTCAGAGATAAGTGAAGTTGAAAATAGAAAACCTCAGATCC
>CAJXHA010000256.1 GCA_913053615.1 uncultured Bacteriovoracaceae bacterium
CGATATTTGATACCAGTTAAGTTAAAAATTTTCTTAGCGATAGTATTGGACTCATTTCCAAGGTGCTTGTCAGATAGATAGATGACTTCTTTAACACCAGAACTAGCGAGTAATTTCGCACACTCATTACATGGAAAGAGAGTTACATAGCAGCGAGAGTTTTCCAGACTTCTAGGGGAGTGAATAATCGCATTGGCCTCTGAGTGAACAACATATCCATATTTTTGATGCTCAAGAGGTTGGTCTTTATCTTTTCCCCAAGGTAGAAGCTTTTCATCAATTCCAGCAACAAAACCATTATAGCCCATGGTGATTTGATGATTCTTTTGATCTACAAAGACACTTCCTACTTTGGTGGCAGGATCTTTGGATTTAAAGGAAGCAATCATTGCTTGCAACATAAAGTATTCATCCCAAGATAATTGGGACTTAACTTCAAAGTAATTTGGATTATCTGTATTACTCGCTTGCGTACTCATTATTATCAGTATCGCTGTTTTGAGCTAAATGATCACTGTTTGGTGCGTAATCATCTTCAGTTTCGTCTTCATCAGCGTAACCTGTATCCATTTGCTCTTGGGTATTAAGAGACATAACTTGGGTAAGGTGATTTTGTAGAGTGCTAGCATCTTTGAAAAATGCTTCACGCTCTGTTTCTGGGAGCATGAATTCTTCTAAAAGAATTTTAGCAATTGCTTTATTTGCTCTTTTTACAAGTGTTTGTAGAGCTTTATATTCCTTAGGAGTTTTTGGACGAATTTCATTTTCAATGATTGCTTCATCCACACCTTTTTCTTTTGCAATAGTAACGAGGTCTTTGATTTCTTTTGCAGACTTTCCAATTACATGATCAAGTAATCTTTCTTGTTCTGGCTTATCTAGTTTGATGATTTCATTTGTTTGGCTAGCATTTAACTCACCAGCTTTTCTTAATTGTTTGATAGCATCACTAGATTTTAAGTCACGCTCAATAGCGCTTTTAATAACTTTCTTTGAAAGACCAGTTTTTTCAGCAGTTAAGTCAACAAATGATCTTTCTGTGTTAGGTGCTTCAGTTTGAATTTCGTTTTCTTCTTTGATTGTAAGATCTTCTTCTTCAAACTTTTTTGCAGCAGGATTTAACTCTTCATAGATATCACGACCGCGGCTTAAACAAGTTTCAAATTCAACTTTATTTAAGTTGAGGCGGATAAGGTTTTCGTCGATAGACATAAGTTCTTGTTCTAGATCTGATTTCTCTACGACATAAACAGGAGCTTCTTCAATGCCTAATTCTTTTAAAGCTGAGTAACGTCTTCCACCTGAAATTAATTCATTCTCTTGATTAATAACTAGCGGTTGAATAATTCCAACTGTCTCAATACTTTTCTTTAATTTTTGAACGTCGGTATTCGTTCTAAGGTAGCTACTTTTGACCTTGATGTCGTCAAGCTTCATCATTTGCATTTGAATTTCTCCCTCAATTTGTGTGTGGAGATAAACTAAAGGTTTGATACTGAATTGTCTATGGAGTTTTTCTTACAATCTAGCGCAAGAAGCATAATTGCGGGGAGCGTATAAATAAAAGATCTATAATTTTAAAATAAATCTTATTAGGCCATCACGTAACTTATCAGAAAGTAGTATGCGCAAGTAATAAGATAAGTGAGCACCTTTACCGTGGCGATACCTTGTTTTTGGATTATGACTAGTAATCGCATGAAGAACATCTTTGGCCACAACATCTGTATGAGCACCATTGACAGCAGCATCTTTGGCCCTAACTTCTATTTTGGGAATAACGTCTCCATAAAATTGATTTGCTATTGGTGGATAGTTTTTCTGAATTTCATGGTTATCACTTATTGATTTATCCCAAATAGGAGTTTTAATCTGTCCTGGTTGAATAAGGATGACTTTAATATTTGAAGTCACAGCTAGTTCTTGTCTTAAAGCATCACTTACGGCCTCGATGGCATGTTTTGAGGCACAGTAAGGTCCCATTAGTGGTGAAGTAAAAAATCCTGATTGAGAACCTGTAAAAATAATTCGTCCATCACTTACTTCTCTTAGTAGGGGAAGAAAAGCTTGGCTAACTCGAACGTGTGCAGAAACATTAACTTCTAATTGCCATCTAAATTCATCAATTGGTGTGAACTCAAGTGGTCCCGCTCGAACGATTCCTGCATTATTAAAGAGGGTGAATTGATCCTCTGGTTTTATCTCTGATTTTAAAATTTCAAGGCATGCTTGGATAGACTCTTCGTTGGTAATATCGATTTTAACTGCTTTGATATTATCGTGGAGTTTGTTGACTCTTTCAAAGTCACTGTCTTTTCTTACTCCAGCAAAAACTTGAATATTTTTATTGGCAAGGTATTCAGCACAGGCCAGTCCTATTCCAGTGGATGCTCCAGTGATTAGAACCTTTTTCAAGCTTCATCTCCGTCTTCTGAACCATCATCTCCAATGGCTCCAACAGGGCAACATGCGAGAGCATTCTCACACATTTCCTTATGTTCACTATTGGTGGGGTCTGGTTGTTTGGCCACGTAGGCATGGCCATCATCATCATTCATTTCAAAAAAGCCAGGGGCTTCAACACAGCAAGCATCACAAGCGATACATTGATCATCTACGTAATACTTGCCCTTTGCATTTTGTTCCCATTTAGCTTCTTTTTCTGCCATAAATACCTCGAGTAGGTGATTTATAACATATTTGAGTAAGTGACAATATCTGACTTATCTCTTAATTGCTTAATAACTGTATTTTGCATAGTTCCTTGGAACTCTCTAACCATTGCATTGTATTGAGCTTCAAATTTATCTGCTTTTAATGCTTCAATGTCTTCACTTGCAGCTTCGTAAGCTAGGATAAGCTTAGTATCAACCACATCGTCTTGAATATAAACTTTTCCTGTATTCTCTGCACTCATTAATGGCTTGATTGTTTCAAAGTCAAATTTAATAGAGTCAACATTGGCATCAAAGAAGTTTAAGTTCTTATCTTTTACAAAAGTAAATCCATATTCTTTTGCCATTTTTTCGATTCTCTTAGTGTTCTTTGCAACTAGAGCAGCAGTTAGTTCATCTTTTAATTTATCATTAACTTTTTTAAGTTCTTCTCTCTTAGTTTTTTGTAGGTGAGCTTTAGCAACAATATCTTTTACTTCTTCAAGTTTCTTATTAAAGCCTTTTTTGAACCCTTGACGGTAAATAATATGATACCCGTAATTTGTTTTTACAGGTTGAGAAATCGCTCCATTTTTCATTGAAAATACGGCCTTATCAAACTCAGGAACCATTCTTCCTTGTGGGAAGTAACCAAGATCACCACCATTAGCTTTACCGCTTGGGTCTTCAGTTTCTTTTTTTGCATAAGTTGCAAAGTTACTTCTGGTTAATTTCTTTCTTAGTGCTTTTGCTTTAGCTAATACTTCTTTATCGTTTGATTTATCAGCTTTTACTCTTAATAAAATATGAGAAGCTTTAACTTCGTCATCCTTAACAAATTCACTCTTCATTCCGTTATAAACAGACTTTAGGATTGCTTCATTTTCTGGGTTTTCAATAAAATTTTTAATTTCTTCTTTAGAAACAGGAATCTTAGAAGTATTTTTTTCTTTTTCAAAACGTACCGCTAGTACCATTGGCCCCATATTTTTAAACTTGATTACATCACGAGCATAGGCCTTTGAGATAGTTGTTGAATCCATGATTTCATTAACTTTTTGAATCGCAAGGTCTTCAAGGAATGTTTCTTCAAACTTAGAAGGTGTTAAGTTATTAGCTCTTAATAATTGCTTATATTTATTTACATCAAACTTATCATTGGTCTTAAAGTATGGAAGTTCCTTGATTGATTTTTTAAGTTCATCCTCAGCACTTTCTAAACCATTATTTAATGCATAGTTTGTCATTACTTTTCTTGTAATTAATTGATTAAGAACATTTTCACGAATTCTAAATTGACGAATTTGTTGTGCTGTTAAATCTTTTCCAAACATACGTGTATAGTTTTGAATTTGTTGATTATAAGCATTTTGGTATTCACGAATAGTGATTGGGTTTCCATCCACTTTTCCAACAGAGTTTGCGGTATTATTAAAACCACTAAAACCTGTAAGGGCGAAACTTATGATAATAGCACCCATAAAAAATGCTACGATAAGATTAGAAACTTTTCCTGTTAACCTATTCATGCGAAATCCTCAATTTGATTGATTAGTATTTAAGCTTAAAATTTTATTATTTTTTTGGTTAAAGTCAATTTCAGTGCACTATAACATGCCTTGTTAAGCACTCTTAAATATTGGCATCTAGCCCAAGATTGGATAGAATTTTGAAATAAATTTATCATTGGAGAGTTTGTGGCCAATTTGTCTATTGACGCGTCGAGATGGAAGCTGATTAATAATATTTTTGTTTTAGCTATTTCCTTATGGGGAATTGCTGAACAACAATACTCAGTTAAAAATGCCTCTATCTTTGAAAGTGTCCTGATAGAAACTTTTGCTCCTATCCAAAGAGGTACGATGTCTTTAAAAGAACGTATAGCCTCGATGGTGGATCATTATATTTTAATCGTTAATACTTCTAAAGAGAATGAAGAACTTCGTGTGGAAGTTGATCAATTAGAAAATAAAATCTTTGTTTTAAAAGAGCTAGAAAAAGAAAATCAAAGACTAAAGCAGCTCTTACAATTTGGTAAAGAAATTCCAAGACAAAAAGTTTTAGCACAAGTTGTAAGCTGGGATTCATCAAATGAATTTAAAGTTCTAAGAATAAATAAAGGCTCTAATGAGGGGATTAAAACCATGTTCCCTGTGATCACTGTTAATGGGCTGGTGGGCTATGTCTATAGAGTGACTCCTAATTACTCAGAT
>CAJXHA010000257.1 GCA_913053615.1 uncultured Bacteriovoracaceae bacterium
TGCCTTAGAGGCCAATTTATTAATTATAATAAACTTAGCTTTCTCAGTGCAAACATACTTTCCATAAGCAATTCCCTTTAAGACCTTATCACCTATTATTCCCATTTTATTTGGATCAATGACCTTTACCTGCTTATATAGCTCAATGGGAATTGACTCTTCCATTAGAAAATTAAAATTGAAATTACTCTCACTAGGAATGCGATAAATAGTCACTCCACTTTTTGCAATAATGCTTAATAATTTTTTAAAATCTAATTGATAGAGATCTCTAATCTGCTTAATTTGACTTGGCATTTGCCAGTCTTTACGAGCGCGCTTAAAAGCTTGAGATCTCTTTTTGGCGAGTATTTCGTTTACTTGAGTTTGGATGATTTTTTGTTCTTTAATATCTAGATATTGACTACGTCGAAAGAGATTACTTAAAGCAATTTGTTGATCAATTTTATTACACTCTAATTTTTTACAATTACGATAGACATAGAGATAGGCCTCTATTTCATCGAGTCCATCAACATGCTCATTAAAGGCCTCTACTTTATTAATTTTCTCCTGAATCACTTTTGATTGGGCTAGTACTTCTTCAACTTTCCCAGCTTCTTCTAGCTTTGCTAACTCATCAACCTCTTTATTTAATAAGGCCCGTATCTCCTTATTAAGATTTCTTCTTTGTGAAAGAGCGATACTCACTTCACTTTGATACTGGTATAAGTGAATTAATTCATGAACACAATCACTAAGTTGAGTGGATTCTTTTAAGTAGACTAACTTTTTATCATAATCGACCAGGGCCTTCTTAGTAGAAAAATAAAAATCTAGGTTTTGAGCTCGAGACTCTTTACCCTCAAGGTACTTAAAGCCAAGCTTCTCGATTCTCTCTTTACATGCTCCCAAAGACTTTGGAAGCGTAAAGTTTTCACTAAAACTACAATATTGATCACCATTTAACTTTAAGCTTTTTAAGCATGACTTTATTTTAAGATCATACTTTCTAAGCTTACTCATTTTCTCTTCCAGTGTATTTTTTTGCTGACAGCTACTAAAGAGAATAATAATTAAACATAGTAATGCTTTCATTATAAGTAATCTTCAGCTTTGATAACATTCACTTTATAGCCTGCTTTTTCAAGTGTTTCTTTAAGGCTTATATTTCCAACAATAACTGTTACATTATCAGGATCTTGGAAAAGTGATTTCACTTTATTTTGAACTTGCTCTCTAGTTAGAGCTTCAACCGCTTTTGGATACTGATAAATATCTTTATAAGGCCTTCCAACTGTATCATAGTATTGTAGCGTCGCGAGGAAACTAGATGTCGACTCAAGCTCATAGAGATAATTCCCTTTTACAAAGACTTTATTTCTTTGCAATAAATCTTGTGGAATATTTTTTGAATTCTTTTTAACGACTTCATCAATCTTTTGAAGTAGCTCAACAATCGTTTCATTCTTTGTAAATGTACTAATTCCCTTGCGGCCATAATTCTTTTGTGGAGAAGCATAAGAGCCAGCAGAATAAGTTAAACCACTATTAACTCTTAATGCCTGCATTAGCCTTGAGGTAAATCCTCCCCCCATAAATTTAGAGGTAAAGGCCGCAAGTGCATAATCAGCATGGGCCTCTTCTTTAGACATATATGTACCAATTCTGACTTGAGCTTGATTAGCATCTTTTACAGGTACTAAGAATACTCCTCCAGCGTTAGGACTAAGTCCTCTTTTAACATCGGGATAATTCTTAGCAGTCAGTCCCTCATTTGACCATTTACAATCATTTTTAAAGACATTTCTAAGTGACTCTAATTCTTCAGGTCCACGGATATATATTCTTTTACGAGTCTCATTATTCAATTGCTTTAAACGAGCTGTCAGATCACTCCCCTTAATGCGATTATAAGAATTTAAGTTTCCATCAGCAGGTCTTTCAAAACCTGTTTTTCTAAGTGTGACAATACGTGAAATATAACTTGCTAGAGCTCCATGATTTGTAATCATTCTTCTTTGGGCTGTTTTTAATCTTTTTATCGATTTTTTTAATTCTTTTTTCGGATAAGTTGCATCTCTAAACATATGACAAACCATTTTCATGGTCGGAAGCACATCTTTAACTAAACCTGAAACATCATAAGTAGCATATTCATGAGTTGAATTAGCCCCATAAGAAACACCATAGAACTCTAAAGTATCTAAGATATGCTCTTGATTATAGCGATTAGTCCCCAAAGTAAGTAGGTTTAAACTTAAAGCTGTGAGCCCCTCTTTTCCCTTAGGGTCATCATATGCTCCTCCCTCAAAGAAAATAGAAATATCATAAGTAGGAAATGAGTTATCAACTAACCATATGATCTCCACTCCCTCCCAATTATCTTTTTTAAGATTATCATCTAGATAATTTGCAAAACTTGTAAGTGATATAAGTAATAATAATATAATTTTTTTCATTAGATTCTCCTCTTAATTTTTACTCTTTGGATTATTTTTCCAAATCGTTAGATAAATCGAATTTTCACGTTTTAAGTACTTTTCACATGAGCTTTGAACTTCATCTAATGTTATCGAATTATAAATTTCCATCTCTTTATTATAATGAGAGTAATCTCCATAAAATGCTTGGCGATTTCCTAGAAAGCTTGCAATACCATCATTTGTATCTAGCCCATCAAAGAAATTGACTAAGTATTGATTTTTTACTTTTTGTAATGACCTCTCTGTTAATTCTCCAGAACAAGTCTTTTTAATTTTCTTTAATAAGTCTTTTTTAAAGGACTTCATATTAACACCTGATAATAATTGGCCTCCAATAAAGAAGACCCCACTTTCAACCAATGTGTAATTAGCAGCATAAATACTGGCCGTTTTAGGCTTTTTTCCAAGCACGAAATGTTTATTTAAGTATGAGCTTTGTCCGTCACCTAAGATGGAAGAAAGAATATCTAAGACATAAGCATCCCTAGGCCCAACCTTTACTCCTTTAAAAGCTAACATGAACATTGGATCAACACTTGTTCCATTTAAATAAATATCTCTATTAAATTTTCCTTTAAAATCAAAGCCTCCATGAACTGCAGCTTTTTTTAGTTCAGCTAATTTTTCATTTTTCTTGAGTGAGCCAAACTTCTTATCAATTTCATCAAACACATCATCTGCATCAACATCCCCAACAATAAAAATAAAAGCATTATTTGGAGCATAGAACTTTTTAAAGAAATCAAAGAACTGATCACGTGTAACTGTTTTTAGATCTTCTACCTTTCCGATGACAGATGTACCATATGGAGTACCCTCAAAAATTGCTTGCATCATATTGAGATAAATCTTTCCACGATCACTATTTTCGTAGCGCATTTTTCTTTCTTCTAGAACAACCCCGCGCTCTTTTTCAAAGCCAGCTGGTTCAAGTAAGAGATTACCCATTCTATCTGCTTCAATATCAATAATGAGGTTAATATGCTCACTTGGCATCTTTTCATAGTAAACAGTCATATCATTAGTGGTATAAGCATTATTAGTTCCACCATTACCTTCAACATTTTCATCAAATTCATTCACACCATACTTCTTAGCTCCCTTAAACATCATATGCTCAAGAAAGTGACTGGCACCTGTAATCCCATCGGACTCGTGTTTTCCACCAACTTTAAAGAATGTATAGTATGAGAAAATAGGAAGCTTATGATTTTCAACCACAAAAACTTTTAAACCATTGCTCAGGGTGTGTTCTTTAACATCAAAATTAATTTGTGGTGAACCTTCATCACTATTAATTTTTCCAACCTTATGTGAGTTGGCACAACTGACAAAAAGTAAAATAAATAACAAATAGACAACTTTCATAATCACTCCAGCTTTAAATTTATGAACTTGATTATACACTAAGTTTAGGCCATCTTTTAAGGATGGAACAAAATATCGTTACAATTTTAGGCAGTGGTACTTCAACTGGAATTCCTATCATTGGGTGTCAATGTCGAGTGTGTAACTCAAGTGATCCTCATGACCAACGCACAAGATCAAGTATCTTTTTAGAAACAAAGAATAATAATAAAATTATCGTGGATACCACTCCTGATATGCGCTCTCAAATCTTAAGAGAAGGTATTAAGAAGTGTGATGCCTGTATCATTACTCACGAGCATGCTGATCATATTCACGGCATAGATGATCTAAAACCATTTGTTTTTGATCGCACTGAGCACCTCCCTGTTTATACCTATGATAAGTGTGCAGACTTCTTAAAAGAGAAGTTTGCTTATATTTTTGATACAGATCAACACTTAGCTGGAAAAAAGGCGCTAGGTAGTGGTGTTCCAAAGCTTAAGCTAGAAACAATTGCAAAAGAATTTAGTATTGGAAAAGACCACTTTAAAATGACCACTCTACCTCATGGCCATACTCGTTCTTTGTCATTTTATCATGATGGTCTGGCCTATATTATAGACTGCAAAGAAGTGACTCAAGATTGGCTAGACTACCTTAAGGCCCAGAAACCTAAGATACTTATTATTGACTGTGTTCGCCGTAAACCCCACACCACTCACCTACACCTCGAAAAGAGTATTGAGTATGCTCGATATATTGGTGCGCAATGTACATACTTGACTCATTTAGCTCACATTTTTTCTCATGAGGAATTATGCGAGGAACTAAAAGAGCTAGATTTTAATATTAGCGTAGCCTTTGATGGTTTAAAACTGAGCTATTAGTCTAAAAAATTTTCGCTTTTGTGTTTTTTTGAGTGTTTAAAAATGAAATATTCTTGTATAACAGTGGCAATACAACTTTAAACATGTGAGGACTTATGAAGATAGCTGTTCCTAAGGAAATCAAGAACAATGAAAAC
>CAJXHA010000258.1 GCA_913053615.1 uncultured Bacteriovoracaceae bacterium
ATAACGGAGCACTTTACTTTTTACCAAAAGGTAAAGTTTCTCCTTTATTATTTAAATCAAAAATCTATTTTGAAATAAATTTCTAGGCGATAGTTAATTCAAGCTTGAACAAACAAGGAGGTTCTCAATGCTTAAACTAACTATTCTAACAACGACTCTATTTACACTATCTACTTTTGCAAGCACTGTACTGGATCCCCATGGATTATTAAACCAATTAGACAATTTCTCTTTAAAGAGAAACTTTCAAAAAGAATTTGTAGTTGGTGATTATGTGGAAACTGAGAGTGAGGAATGCACAACAGATGATAACGGTGATGATGTATGTGGAATTAAGTATAATAAAATCGATGTGATTGACTCAAGTGCAAACTCTGCAACTTTAAGCAGTGGCTTTGTTATAACTAAGAATAAATACGAAGAACATAAGAGAAACGCAGTTCGCTACTTTCTTTATGAACAAGAAAGCCAAATAATGGCCAAAGCAAATCTTAATAAATCTAATAATTATTATTATAAACTAAACCAATTAGAAATTGATGACAGAGATCCTGATTGGGCAATTGCTGATCTTGCATTTGAATTAGTTATCATTGACACTGATGGTTCTGAGTTTTCAATACCACTACAATTAACTGTTGAAAGAGATGCTCCATTTGCAGGTCAAATAGCAAGCTTAAGTATAGATTCACCAAATGGTAATTTCTATACTTTCTTTGAAGTTATTGGTTGGTTAAAACAAGATGTAACAAAGAATGGAATCACATCGAGAATGAAGTAAGTTCACTTTAAATAAAAAGACCAAGTTAACACTTGGTCTTTTTTTTATTTTTTAATTACCGGAACTCTCATAGGATCGATATCAGTACTATCCTCAACAATGACTTCTGAATAATCTCCAATAGACTCAATAAAGAGCGGAACCCAATCACCATTATTTAAATAATGAATAGAAAAACTACCTGATCCGAGCTTAGATGTCTCATTTGATCCTTTATCAAAATAACCAAAATATTGAGGTCCTAGGGAAAGTTGAAAGGTAAACTCTTGATTATTTATCTTACCTCTTCCAAGCATACTCACAACAAATTGAAAGTGAGTTTCAATTTCATAATCATACTCGTCCCAATCAGGATCATAAACTTTACGAACTCTTTTAAATTGATTTTTTCCATTACTTCCAGTTAATAAAGAATTATCAAACTCTTTTATAACAAAGCTTTTTCTCTCTTTATCATCAGCAATGATTAATTCAAAGTTTTGCCCTTGGCCTTTAAACTCTGCACTCACATCACCAATGGGAGCACGATTAAAAAACTTTTTAAATGTCATTTGTTCTTCACTTGAACCTGTAATTCCAATTTTACCTTTGTAATCATAAGTGTTTCCACTCTGAGCTAAAGTTGCACCATGATCAATCTTAGAGAGATAGCTTCTATACTTTAAGACCAATTCTTTTGTTGCCTGACTTACTGGTGGGCTCTGACTTAAATCCACAGAAGCAATAGAGAAAAGACTTTCTAAACTTTCTCGCATAATAGTGTCATCTTCATGGTGGGCACCAAAGATATGTCCAACCTCATGATTGACGATGGTTTGTAAGTATTCTTTATCTTCCCACTTAAAAATATAATCATCATAAGGCTCTGGTGTATCTAAGGGATTAAAGATCCAAACGACACCTTTACTCGTTCCTTTAATCGCATCAATGTCCTTATAGTCTCTAAAGGCAAAACCCTTTGGATTATGTAGACCTTCTTTAATATCTTTAATTCTTTGATCTTCGACACCAAAGTAAAAAGTTAATTCCGTATCCTTTGAACAAGTTTCAAACTTGATCTCATGAGCTATTTTTAAATAATTTGGATAAGGAATTTCATTATCATCATCATCATAATATTCAGAGTATAATCCTTTTGCTTCAACGTAATCACTCCAAGTTTTAAAAGACTCTTGTATGGTTGATCTAATTTCATTTTCACTTGCTTTAAAAGTTGGACTTATTTTATAGCAAACACTAATTGCTCCATGATCTTGATAAAACCAAGCTGCACCTTCTTCTTCACGCATACCACCAGTACCGCCACCGTCCATACCGCCACCGCGCTTATTTTGATGTAATTTTTTTACATGAAGTTTTATTTCTTTAAATCCAGCAAAACTAGAAAATGAAACGAGAGAAATAAGAATTACTAAAAACCATTTTTTCATTTAATGTCCTCTTTCAATTGGATTAAACCAATCTATATTTACACAATATAATTTATCTACTTCTTCAGAGTCTTTTACAATATGGCTAATAGACTCAATTGCCTGAGTAAGAATCTCACGAACCTTAGGAGCATCTTTTTCAGCAATAGTTAATGGGGCAGAAAAACAAAACTCATCGTTTGTTAAATGAGGATGCTTATCCATTGCTTTCACACGCCAATTAGCATGATGCCTAGCAATTAAGGGAGAATTTGCTTCTAAGTGAGTGATGGCCGGCCCCATTTCTAACTTGCCATCGACACTATTAAGAAGTCCTACACTTAAAAGAAAGTTAACGACTTGATTAACAATCTTAGGCTGCAGTCCTGTAAAGTCAGATATGTCTTCTTTTGTATTCACTTGTTCTAATGAAGTAGAAAGTCTAATGGCCGAATAAAACCAATTAGAATAAAATAAGGCCTTATCATTTTCATCGAGAATTTTCTTATCACTTAATCTCGATTTCATATCTTGTAATTCATTTTGAAGACCTAGAACCTTACTTTGATAATAATTTTCTAGTTTAAAGTTTCCAGCTCTTTGCTTTTGAACTAGTAGCATAAAATAATCAATTTCAGTTTTATCAAAACCAAGATAATCACAGAGCATAAAGGCCTGCTCTAAAGTGATATGCTTGTCCCCTTTAAATATCTGAGAAATTAACGTCGTATGGACGCTCAAAACCTTTGAGAGTTCTAGGTACTTACCTCTTCCGTTAGAAGGATGATTTCTCACCCAGTCATTAACAAAGAGCTTATAATCTATGTATTTATAAAGTTTCACTTCCATATCAAACCACTTCGTAACATTATCGATTGAAGCCTATACATTGAAAAGAAAATGTATCTTACAATCTGAAACATTGAGAATTGAAACCACCCATTTTCTTACATGGAGCCACTTTGCATAGGGGCAAATTGCCCCTACGGTCACTTTGGATCAAAATGCCCTAATGATAATCTACATAATATTAAGAACTTAGATGAATGAAAACTTGGCGCATGGCCTGCTTATTATATATGTGAACAAGGTGATGAGGATCTTTCTCCTACCTCAAAAGCCCACCACAAGCTAACTTTAAATAAAGCTAGCATCACAAACCAATCTAAAATATCTTTTCTCACACCTTGTTCCAAACTCCTCTAGAAAAACCGGCCTAAGCCGGTTTTTTTTTGCCTTTTTTTAAGCATTTGTAATTTACACAGAATTAGCAAATTGATAATTTAAGGCCTATGTCAAAATTTCTTAAAAGCTTATTATTCTGCCTTCTTACACTTAGCGCAACGCACATAAATGCATCGGATGCAGAACTTCAAGCTGATATCGAAAAACTAAACAAAATACTAAGAACAACTCAGACTTTAAATGAAATTCATAAACGTAAAATAAATAGAAAAGAACTAGTGGAGTCCTACCGCAAATCATCTGATCAGTGGAAGAACTTCTATTTTTTCCAAGACCAAGGCTTAGATCTCTATTACGACCAACTTGATGAAATCCAGAGAGCGAAGCTATGTGAGAAGAATATTCATTGCCAAGAAATTAAGGACTTAAAAGAAAAAGTTATTAATAAGGTAGAGCTACACTTTTCTCTTATCGCTAAAAATAGAATTAATATTATCAGACATATCATTTTAAAAAATCAATTAATGAATTTAAATTTTAATAAGGACTTATTGCAGGACCTCTTTCATGAAATTAAGTCTGTCCCTCTGAGGTGGATCAGTAAGGTGTCTTATCAAATTGATATTTTTAAAAGTGATATTCAAAAAGGCTACACTGGTTGGATAAAAATTCTAAAACAATTGTTTATTTTTGTTTTTTATATTTTATTTGGGGTTGCCTTACATAAAGTTTCTGGAGTCATTTTAAAGAAGCTTAACGAAGTTAAATCTTTTCATGCCAGAAGAGCATATAGAAATAAGAGATCTGCACTTATCACTCAAAGTATAAGTTTATATTCAAACTATCTGCCTTGGATAATTCAAATTATATACTTTCAATATCTTGAGGTTGCTATTCGTGATAGTTACTTTAGTGAGCTAAGTAGTTTGATTCCACTTTTTATAAACTATGCTTACTATCGAATCATCAAGATTCTAATTCATAAGTTCTTTACCAGTTTTACCAGGGGATCTTTCTCCTTAGAAACAAAGAAGAAGTTAGACTTTACTGTTAATTACTTATCTATTTTATTTTTATCCATCTCTATTTTATTAAACCTGCTTAAGACTGCTGGTGGAGAGGGCCTTGTCTACTTTATTATTCAAAAGCTCTTTATCTATATAAGTATATTTAATATCTTTTATATTGCGAGTAAGTGGGATAATGAACTTTGGAAATATATTGATAATTATCTACCTAAAACTGGTAAATTTCTCAGTAAGCTTAAGCTACCTATTTTAACTTTCTTTATTCATCCATTGCTTTTCCTTGTCATTACCATGCACAAGCTTTGGAATTTTATTTATGAAAGAATTGAGCGATTTGATATTGTTAAAACCATTAGTGCCCAGATTTTTAGAAAGCAACTCGATAATAAAAGGTCATCTCGAGCAAGTAATGGTGAAAGCATTC
>CAJXHA010000259.1 GCA_913053615.1 uncultured Bacteriovoracaceae bacterium
ACAAGAGTGGACAAAAAGTACCTCAAGTAACTTTTAAAGTAAGACAAGGGACTACTTTTGTAGACAAAACAACAGACGATTATTTTAAAGGAAAGAAAGTAGCTGTATTTGCACTACCTGGTGCCTTTACACCAACATGTTCTTCTACTCACTTACCTCGCTATAATGAATTAGTGGATACATTTAAAGCTAATGGTTTTGATGATGTAATTTGTTTAAGTGTAAATGACTCTTTTGTTATGAACGATTGGCAAAAAGAGCAAAAAGCAGACAAGTTAACAATGCTTCCAGATGGGAATGGTGAGTTCTCTGATAAGCTTGGCTTTTTAGTTGATAAATCTGGACTTGGTTTTGGTAAAAGATCATGGCGTTATTCAATGATTGTAGAAGATGGAACAATTAAAAAAATGTTTATTGAAGAAGATCTTCCTGGTGACCCGTTCAATGTTAGTGATGCAGACACAATGCTGAAGAGTGAAGGAATTACAATTCCTGAATCATGGACAGTTTTTACTAGAAATGGTTGTGGCTTTTGTGAAGGAGCTAAAAAGGCCCTTAAAGAAAAAGGCATTAACTTTGAAGAGCATGTTTTAAATGAAGACTATTCAATTAAGACTCTTGTTGCAATTAGTGGTGAAAAGACAGTTCCACAAATTTTTAAAGACGGTGTAAGAATTGGTGGTCATGATTCACTTATAGAATATTTTAAAAATTTATAATTAGAAATTGGAGTAGGCGATGAAAAAATATGATGTAGCTATTATTGGTGCCGGTACAGCTGGATTAACAGCAAGAAAAGAAGTGGCCAAAGTAACAGATAATTATATTGTTATTGATGATGGTCCGCTAGGAACAACATGTGCCCGAGTAGGATGCATGCCAAGTAAGGTGCTAATTCAAGCTGCAAATGATTTTCATCGTCGCCACTCTTTAGAAACTGAAGGTATCTATGGTGAGCTTAAAATTGACAGAGCAAAAACCATGGAACATGTAAGAAGCTTAAGAGATCGCTTTGTGAGGGGAGTGAAAAGCTCCCTGCCACAATGGGAGAATAAGCTCGTACGTAAACGAGCAAGCTTTATTGATCAAAATACTTTAGAACTATCAAATGGATCTGAGTCTGAAAAAATTAAAGCAGATAAAATTATCATTGCCACTGGTTCAAGACCTATTATTCCTGCTCCGTGGATGGAGTACCAAGATTATATTATGAGTACTGATCAATTTTTTGAATTAGATGAATTACCAGAGTCTATTGCAGTCATTGGTCTTGGGGTTATCGGCTTAGAGTTAGGACAAGCACTTAATCGCTTAGGAGTAAATGTACTTGCAGCTGGCCTAGGCAAGGAACTTGGGGGACTAACTGACCCAGAGATTCAAGACTATACCATAAATAAACTCTCTGAAGAGATGCCTATTTATACAAATGGTGCTCAATTAACAGGTATTAAAGATGGAAAGCTTGAAGTGAGTGTTGATGATAAGAAGTTCTATGTTGAAAAAGCATTAGTTGCAGTTGGAAGAAGACCAAATATTGATAAAATTGGTTTAGAGAATTTAAATATTCAACTTAATAAAGGGATGCCGGACTTTTCTAGAAACACATTCCAATTAAAAGATGCTCAAAATATATTCTTGGTTGGTGATGTAAATGCTGAAAGACCATTATTACATGATGCTGCCGATGAAGGATTTATAGCTGGTCATATTGCTGCCAATGGAAATAATTGTTTTCAAAAACGTCCCAATCTTGGAATTACTTTTGCTGACCCTAATATTGCTACAATTGGTAAGAGATATAAAGACTTAGTAGAAGAGAAAGAAGACTTTATCACTGGCTTTGTTTCCTTTGAAGGTCAGGGGAGAAGTATTGTAAAATTAAAAGAGAAAGGGATGCTTAAAATTTATGCTAATCCTAAAAGTGGTGAGATTCTTGGTAGTGAGTTATTTGCTCCTGATGGAGAACACTTAGCACACTTAATTGCTTGGGGAATGGCAATGAAGCTAACTGTTGATGAAATGTTAACTATGCCATTTTATCACCCAGTGATTGAAGAAGGTTTAAGAACTGCTCTTCGCGATGCTAAATCTAAACTTGATCATCCTAAAGCGTTTGAATTATTTCAGTGTAGCGATACGCCTATTAGATAAGAAAAAGGGGGGAATAAAACTTCCCCCCTAAAGTTATTATTGATGAATTTCTTGATTAATAATTTCTACTTGCCCACCAATGTGCATTGGTGCAATAATTTTTTCAACAACTTCTTGAACTTTGATACAACGAACTCTTCTTTCCATATCTAGGTTTGTTTGAATTAACGATGTAATATAGATTTTTGTTAAACCTCTTTCACTTTTAACTTGAGCATCAAAGAAAGCCTTCTTGCCTAAACAACCTGCATAACTTTTAACAGTGATAATTGAACCGATGGCCATGCAACTTGCTCCATTTGGAACACTTGGTGGACACATTGGTGCAACTTCTACTAATTCAAAGTTTCCTGTGTAAAAATCCATAACTGCTTGTTCTGCGTGTGCAAAAAAAGATGTCAATGTAATTGCTAAAATTAATAATTTTTTCATTATATCTCCTCATAAATAAATCTCTCTCTACCTATAATTTTGCATTAGGAATGAAAAGTGATTCGTGAAGAAAATACTCAATCCTTACAGGGATTATTTAAATAACCTTGTTTTCTTACAGAATTGAAACTGAATTTTAGATACTGGTGCCACTCTGATACATGTAATTACTTACAATTAAGTGTTTCAAGCTTCTTGGCCTTTTGTAACCGCATAGGAATAGAGTAGATATATTTACCTAGTTTAGAGTTCTTTGGGACATAAAATGTCTTATCATTCATGACTAAGAGGTATGTATTTTTCTTGTCTTCATCACTGTGGATGACTTTGGTATTTTCTTTAAAATCATATTGTATGGCCTTAAATAAAGTTTCATTACACTTTTTTCTCACCATACTAATATCCATAAGGTTCGCTTTAAAGTTAATATGATCCTTATTGATAGTATATTGGTAATTAACCTTAGTGTCTTTTACTTTAAAAGTCGTCCCTAAGAGAGTCATCGGAAATAGAGAGAGTATTAAAATTAACTTATTCACACTTATTAAACCTTATTTTATCTTGATAATGATTCATTAAATTTTTACAATTGATACTTGGAACAACATCTTTATAAAGAGCTTCCATTAATGTTCTTGTCAGTGCAGTTGAGTGAGGATCTAATTGTTTCTCATGAACCACATTTAAATCCTCTAAGTCCCAAGAGTCAGAGTTATCTGCTGGCTTAAGTAGACTACAAAATAATAGTTTTTTCTTTTCATGAGGGTACATTTTAAATGCTAAATAATCAGCAAAGTCTTCTTCACTATAAAGGTGATCATCTTGGTGGCCCATGAGTTTTTCTGATTCATCTGCAAATGGATGATAATTATCTGTTACACATTTTCTTGTATTTAAGTAATATTGATAACTCTCTTCACTTGTTTTCTTTATATAAAAGAAGTGACTAATAGCATGTCCGAATTCATGAGTGATAATTTGCTTTCCTTGTGTATAGTGCTCACAAGTAAAGGCAGATGAATGAGCGTATACACTTTCATCTTCATCCTCAGTAGGGTAGAAGTAATCATCTGCTTTAAATAATTGTTTCATGCAATAATTATCTAAATCTCCTGCGATATTTAATTCACCAGTAAAGTCTATAAAGTCATCAAGCGCATCAAGATCATAATAAAGTCTTTCATGATCTTCTATAAAATCGTATGCATCTTCTTCTTCTACTTCATATTCACTTAAATAGCGTTTAAGTTCATCTAATGGGTTGTCAGTTTCATCGGGATTATTAGGTGTCGGCTCAGTTCCATAATGATGCTTTAGATTTCGTAGATAATCTGTAAGAGCAGTTCTACTATCATCACTAAGTGGACTAACAAAGTTTTTTAGAATATTGGCCTTTATTAAAGGAAGCTCTTTTTGAACTTCTGCTTTATTTTCTTCAGGTACACTAAGTACTTTATCTAGGTACCAAGTCATTTTACATTGATTCAGGTAATTATCTTTCACATTTGGCTCGTTTAACTTCGCCTCAAACTGAGCAACCTTTTCAGCAATTTTAAATTCATCAATATATTTTTGTAATTCTTCTTTACAAAAATATTCTTCGCATTTAAATGGTTTAGTATAGCTTTGATATTCAGTTATAGGTTCACTTAGAAATGGATTAATATTATTTATATAAGCATCAAGAATACCAAATTTTGTAGCAAATTCATTCTTATCAGTAATTGCATTAATTTCCTCTAACGTTAATTGGTCATTCAATCCCTGTTGATAAGAAGTATAGATTTGCGGATTACTTTCTTTAATTTTTTCAAGGTTTGTCACGAGAGTTTCTCTCATCTTTAGAATATAGGCCTTGGCTTCATCAAAGGAATAATAATCATTATAAACTTTATTGTAGAAGTTTGCTAAGAATACTTTCTTTTGATGCTCTTCAAATAGCTCCAAAGATTTAGGGAATGTTTTCTTCATTTGTTCATCCCATATGTCTAACTCTAACTCTTTAGAATCTCCATCGTGTTTTACCTGCATATGTGTTTTAGAGTCTAAGAAATTACTTACAAGATTTCCGACATGATCGGTATCTAATTGGATAACATCTTGATAACTATCATCAGCTAAGTTTTTCTTGATACGCTCAAGTGCTTTTCTTAGTTTACTCGTTTCATTGTTTAGAACATCACTTAATTTTTCTCTATCAGAGTTAAATTGATTTTCGATAGCTCTTTCTTGAATAT
>CAJXHA010000260.1 GCA_913053615.1 uncultured Bacteriovoracaceae bacterium
GCTGGTGGTGTACTAGCTGCTTATGTTGGTTTTGGAATTGATGCTGGTCACTTATTAGCTGCTTCTGTTATGGCGGCTCCTGCTGCTCTAGTTTTGGCCAAATTATTTATGCCAGAAACTGAAGAGTCTCAGACTAAGGGTTTTGTTAAATTAAAAGTAGAAAGAATTCACTCTAATTTAATTGAAGCTGCTGCAGCTGGTGCTGCTGAAGGTTTACAACTTGCACTTAATGTTGGTGCTATGCTTTTAGCTTTTATCGCTTTAATTGCATTAGTTAATGGAATGCTTGGTTGGGCAACTGGTTTAGTTGGCCTTGAGAATATTACGCTTGAAAGATTATCAGGATGGTTATTTGCTCCAATCGCTTTTATCATCGGAATTCCTTGGGAAGATTGTGTAAACTTTGGAACTCTTTTAGGAAAGAAAATGATTGTTAATGAGTTCGTGGCTTACCTAGATCTTAAAAATATGATTGAAACTAAGGCCATGAGTGATAGGGCCATTACGATGGCAACATATGCACTTTGTGGATTTGCCAACTTTTCTTCTATTGCGATTCAAGTGGGTGGGATTGGAACTATTGCACCTTCAAGACGTGGTGATCTAGCGAAGCTTGGAATTAAGTGTCTAGCTGGTGGTATGATGGCAGGTTTAATGACTGCAAGTATCGCAGGTATCTTTATCTAATAAGAAATCTAATTAAAAATAAATGAATTTATAACGAAAAGAAAAGCCCCAGATTTGGGGCTTTTTTATTTAGAATTTAAATGAATAATTAATTTGGTTTAAGGAATTTGAATAATTAATTTTTGAATTAACTTCTTCGTAATGCCAAGCAAGTCGCTTATTAGTATCAAATTCTTTTGGATCAAAATAAGCTTCATCTTGTGGCCCAAGAATTAATTGCTTAGACTGATTCGCTTGATTAAATGCAACATAAGCAACACCAGCAATAATACCAATGGCAGCTCCCACTACAATATTTCTAGTATGGTCTTTAGGCTCTTCAACAAAACTTAAAGTACTAAGACCAAGCACCGCACCAGCTAAACCACCACCAACAACTAGTAATAAGTCATTTTTAGTAGACTGGGCATAATCATCTTCTTTGGACTGTGCAAAAGTATTTAAGCTTAGAGTCGAAAGAATCATTAGAATTAGAAATTTATTTAGCATTTGTTACCTCTTAAGAATTAAAATCAAAACAATGCACCACACAATTAAAATGCTTGATTGCAAGTATGCTCTTTAATTAATATCATAAATTTTGCTTTATAATAATGCAATATTAATGGACAAGAAATGGCACATTACTCGATGTACGAAATTATAGATAAGAAAAAGAATGGAGAGGTTCTCACCAAAGAAGAAATGCGTTGGGTGATCGACTCTTTAATGAATAAGACCATTCATGATTATCAAATGACAGCTTTTTTGATGGCCTCTTTTATTAAGGGTCTCAATGTTGAAGAAACTGCTTACCTAACAGATGCAATGCTCTACTCTGGAAAAACACTTAGCTTTGAGGGCACCAATGTGGTGGATAAACACTCAACTGGCGGGATTGGAGATAAGGCCTCATTTATATTAGCACCTATTGCTAGTGCCTGTGGTGTTAAGGTTCCTATGATTGCAGGTCGCGGTCTTGGCTTTACTGGTGGAACGGTTGATAAAGTAGAAAGTATTCCAGGCTTTAAAACCTCAATTGATTTAAATGAATTTCAAAAACTTTTAAATAAGAATAACTTGGTTCTCATTGGACAAACTGAAGAGATTGCTCCGGCAGATAAGATTATTTACGGTCTGCGCGATGTAACTGCAACGATAGATTCCATACCACTTATTACGGCAAGTATTATGAGTAAGAAATTGGCCGAAGGTGCTAATGGCGTTGTTATGGATATTAAAGTTGGTAGCGGTGCATTTATGCGCAAGAAAGCTGATGCCAGAAAACTAGCCAAGTCTATTATTAGAACTGCCAAAAGATTTGATAAGAAATCAATAGCTCTTTTAACTAATATGGATCAACCTCTTGGTAATTTTGTAGGAAATGCACTTGAAATTAAAGAAAGTGTTATGACTCTAAAAAATGAAGGCCCAAAAGATTTAACTGAACTAAGCCTCGCCTTGGCCGCTCATATGATTCATATTGGTGGCGCCGAAAAAACTTATAATAAGGCATTAAAAAGAGCGAAAGAAGCATTAAAGTCTGGTGCTGCTTATAAAGAATTTGAAAAGCTTATCGCCGCTCAAGGTGGAGATGTAAGTGTTATTAAAGATACTAATAAATTAAATATCGCCTCTGAGATTACTGAAATCAAAGCTCCTAAAGATGGTTATATCAAGAGCTTTCAAAATGATGAAATAGGTTTATTACTTATTGAAATTGGTGGCGGTAGAAAAACGAAAACAGACAAGCTTGATCTTTCAACTGGATTTGAGTTCTTTAAGAAAGTTGGTGATAAAGTTAAGGCCGGTGATACAATCATGCAGGTTTATCATAATAAGAATCAAGTTGAGCAAGTAAAATATATTGAAGAAAAGTTTCTCAGTGAAGTAGTTAAGATTTCAAGTAAGAAGATTGAAAAGCCTGCTACTATCTATGAGATCGTTGAATAAAAAGAGAGTAAAGCATGTTTGAAAAAGCGAAAGAAGCAGCTGAGTTTATTAAAAGTAAAAGTAGCCATAGCCCAAAGGTTGGACTTGTTCTAGGTTCAGGACTTGGTGTTTATGCAGATAAAATAGAAAACCAAGAAGTTATCGACTACGGTGATATCCCCCACTTTCATAAAACAAGTGTGGTTGGACATGCTGGAAAATTAATTCTCGGAACAGTTCAAGGGGTAAATGTGGTTGCATTTCAAGGACGCTTTCATGCTTATGAAGGTCATGATCTTGAAACAGTTTGCTTACCTGTTCGTGTAATGAAAGCACTTGGTTGTGAAATGGTTATTCTCACGAATGCTTCTGGTGGAATTAATCCTAATTATGTTCCAGGAGATCTTGTTGCGATTACTGATCATCTAAATATGACGGGAAGAAATCCACTCGTAGGTAAGAATGATGATGAATTGGGACCAAGATTTCCTGATATGACTGAAACATATAATATTGAAATGAGACTCCTTGCTAAAAAAGCTGCAAGCGAGATGGGAGTTGATTTAAAAGATGGTATTTATACAGGTGTTATGGGACCTACTTATGAAACTCCTGCTGAAATACAAATGTATAAGAAACTTGGTGGTGACCTAGTGGGAATGTCTACAGTTCCAGAGGCCATTGCCGCTCATCATGCTGGCTTAAAAGTTTTAGGAATTGCTTGTGTGACTAACCTTGCCGCTGGAATCAGCAAAGAAAAGTTAGATCATGCAGATGTGAAAGAAGTAGCAAATAAAGCAATTGCCAAATTTTCAAACTTACTTACTGAAACGGTGAAACATATAGGATAAACAAATGAAAAAGCATCAATCTCCAAGAGAATTGTTGGAGGAACTAAACTTCTGTGTGATCGATCTCGAGACAACAGGAGGAAACCATGAAAATGATCAAATCATCGAAATTGGAATGGTAAGAATTGAAAAATTACAAATTACTGATGAGAAAAATTTATTAATAGATCCTGAAATTGATATACCTGAGTTTATTCAAAAGCTCACTTCCATTAAACAAAAAGACATTCAAGGATGTCCTACTATTACAGATGTGATTGAGGAAATCTTAGACTTTATTGGTGATGATATTATTGTTGCCCATAATATTTCATTTGATTTACCTTTTTTAAACTCAGTGCTTAGAAGACTCGGTCGTCCTGAGCTTGAAAACAAAAGTCTTTGTACCAATGTTATGACAAAGCATATGATTCCAGAAATCATGAGTAGTAATTTAACTTATATGAGTCAACTCTTTGAGATTGATCACAATAATGCCCACAGGGCCTATGATGATGCCCTCGCGACAGCAAAGCTCTTACTTAAATACTTAGATATCTTTATTGAAAAGGGCATTAAGAAAATTAACCAACTTTATTATCCAAGAAATAAATTTGAACTTGATCGCGTTCACTTTGATAGAAGTACTTCTAAAGAAGAAATTTTGGCCCTCGTAAAGTCTAATAATTCTTCCATGCTTTTCACTTTTAAAGGGGAAAGAGGTCTCATTATGGCGGTACTTCCTCTTGAGCGTCCAATAGAACAAACTCAAATCCTTGAAACTTATTTAGATAAGGATAATTGGCATCGTCTAACCATTAAACTGATGCGTCCTGCTTTAGATGGAATACTGCAGTTTAATAATCATTATTTAAAATACCCACAAGAAAATAAAGAAGAACTATTAAAGTATCTTTCTGATTATTATGAACTGAGTGAACCAACTGAGAGAAAGTCTACCGAGAATATAGACTTTATTCTTTCTCATCACTTAGTAAAAGATCAGATCATTGTTTATAACTTTTTAAATTTAAATACCCACTCTAAGCATATATTTAAATTTCCGGCCCAAAGAAAGAAACTGATTAATCACTTAAATTCTTTATCCAGAAAATTTGAAAATCAGCAAAAAGGTAAGAAGAAGACGACTCTTAATGAAGAGGTCAAACCGATTGTTGAGAATTTTCTACATTTAAGCTTAACTCAGAATAATTACTTATATCTTAGTCGTAAGCAATTAAAAGAGAGTGAGTCTGCTGTGTTAAAGTTAATTGAAGAGTTTACCAATAGTGCGAGGGATGTTTATCACTTCCCTACTAACCACATTTAAACTGGAACACTAGCGTGGTGGTAATAAAAGCACACTTGCTATCACAAATTACAA
>CAJXHA010000261.1 GCA_913053615.1 uncultured Bacteriovoracaceae bacterium
AAGAGGTTCATAACTCGTATGAGCTTTAATTATTACCCCGTGAAAATTGCCAATAAACAAATGAATTTGATTCTATCCCTTGAGGCCCATGCCCCATTAAATGAAAATGAAACAGAGGAGCGCTGGGCTTATCTTATGTGGTTAGTACATTTGAATGAACATTTATTAATTGGTCCAAAGTATGTTTACTTTAGAAGAGATTGGCAAAGCTTAAAAGAATTTGAAGATCAAACTTTTACTGAATATGATAATTTTGAAGAGCTTTCAATGTTTGGGATACAGCTTATTAATAAATTTTAATTAGCCCTTGGTATTGAGACTAACTTTTAAAATATTATTCCACCTATTGTGCATAATATTTAATAAAGTCTTTACTTGCTTGGATATAGGTATATTTCTCTTCGTTAATTTTACATTTAACAAATTCCAATTAACATTAAGCTTTGTGATATTATTTTTAAAATAAGTCATTCTATTCTCAACAATAATATACTCAGTTACTGGTTTGATAAATCCATTCCAATAAGTTACGAGCTCTGAGCGAACCTCTTTCATGGAGACATTAAGTAATAAAAGATTAAGTTCTGTATAGGCAATATTTATTTGATTAATGACTTTAAGCTTATCAAAGATGAAGAACTCGAGAATATCATGTTGAAACTTTAAGTTTTGTAGACTGGTATAAAGCTTTAACATTTTATTTTGGTAGAGTTCATAATAAAGCTCAATATAAACTAATTCATCTATTGTTGGCATCTCAAGGTTTTTCATACTGACTTTAGCATTAATAAGATCCTTGGTGATGGAGCTCATTTCTTCTATAACTTGATAACACTTGGGGTTGATAAAGTTTTCGTCACAATTAGTTTGTAGATCATTTTTTAAAATAAAGAGCTTTCTAACTGAGTTAAAACTTCCTTTAAAATCTTTTAAATGAGGATTAAGTGCAAATAAAAGAGTTTGATAATCTTGGGAAATACTTCTCAGTTGAGGGCGAACATATCTTCTAAATTCATAATCAGATAAAGAGATTTGCTCTAGCGTATAGCTATGTGCAATAAATTGAAAAAACAAAGTGTAGACTAAGAGGTATTTTGTCATAGAATTAGTATAAACCCTCCTATGGAAATGAGAAATAAGAAATGCAACTATCTGAGATATTAGAAAATTACCCTGAGTTTAGTTTAGCAAGCCAGTCTGATAATCAAGACATTTTAGACTTCTTTCATCGACATCAGATGAAAACTGATGGGTTACAGATATATTATGATCGAGGAGATGACTTTTTTAAACACTTAGCGACTCAAGGCGAAAATATTTTTGTTTTTCTCTATCGCAATGATAAAGGTGAAGTGAAGGGAATTGGTACCATCAGTGTACGAGAACAGATTGTAAATGAAAGTGTACATAAGGTACTTTATCTTGGTGATTTGCGCTCTGAAACTTCAAGGGATGTTTCTAAGAAATGGAAGGAATTATACTCTCGAATGATGACTTGTATTAATGAAATTGATGAGTTTTCTTCTCAATATAATTTTACCGTCATTATGCATAGTAATTTACGTGCAATAAAAGCGTTAGTTAAAAATCAAAATAAGTTTGATTATATTTTTTTAGATAATTTTGAAATGGTTAATGTTTTCTGTAAAATTCCACTTTATTTTTCTAAACCAAAGTATCAAGTAAGTAGCCTCAAAGCTAAAGATGAGCTTAGAGCGTTTCTAAATAGCGAAGGTATAAAATACCAATTGGGTTTAAATTATGAACTCTTTTTAAAACGTTTTGAGGCCTATCAAGGTTTGAAAGAAGAAAATGTTTTAGTTATAAGAGATAAAAACCAAGTGATTGGAATGACAATTCTTTGGAATCCAAGTCCTCAGAAAAGAATTATTTTAAGAAATTTACCAAGCTATTTAAAAGCATTTAATATGCTTCTCTCTCTTTTTACTTTTGCACCAAAAGTTAATAGTGAATTAAAAGTAAATTATCTAAATGATCTTATTATTAGTGATCAATATGATAAATCTCAAGTCCTAAAAAGCATTATGCTCTATCTACATAAAAAGGGTGAGTTTTCTCGTTACCATTCTTTGGCATTTGCAAGTTTTAAGAAAGACCCGCTTCATTTAACAGGCTTTTTACAAGATAAGACGAAGTTATTATTTTATACGGTTAAGTCTGGTGATAAGACTGAGCTTTTAGATTTTAATAAGAATCTAAACTTTAATCTCTCTTGGGTATAATTATAAAAATAACATTGCAAGAGCGAGTTCACTGTAAAGAAGGACTACTGCAACTCGAGTCACTTTTAAATTAAATGCAAATAATGGATCTTCACTATTTGCAAACCAAATAGCTTCTTCTCCTTGGGTCTTTTCTCCAATATGTTTTTTAAAGAAAAATGCAAAATAACACTCAAAAGAGAGAGATATAAGAAGAGAGAAAAAGTGAAGCATTTCAAAAGGAAATATATTATCTCTGAAGAATAGCATTAAGACACTTAGAAGAATAAAACTAAAAATATTATGGGTTATCCCGTAGATAGGCTTCCAATTCTTAAACTTATAAAGCATAAGCATCTCAGCAATTCCACGTATCCAAAAAGAAAGTCCAAAGAGAGCATAAACTTTTGAGAAGTCTGAGTTAGTGGGGTAGATTAAAAAATATATGGGTAAAATAAACCAACTAAAAAGGCAGTACATAAGCCATAGGCTTTTAGAGTAAGCAATTTTTCCACCCATTTGGTTTTGATCTTGCTGATGTTTATAGTATGCAGCTAATAAAAATAAACTTAGGTATAAAAGTACTAATCCAGGCTTTGCTATATCCAAAAGTCTTTCTCCACTTTTTCATTAAATTCAAATAGTAATTTATGTTTAACTCTTCCGTATTGGCGGATACGTTCAATCGCAATATGCACAGCATCTGCATCAACACTTCTAAAATTTTCTCTTGGGTCTATCTCTAATGCTCTTGATTGAATACGCATAATATCCACATCCTGCTCAATCACTTGGCGAGTATAAAATTGAATAAATGGCTTAACTAGTTTTGAACCAATTGCCATTTTATAAGCAATGTATGTGTAGGTCCTACTTTTGAGAGATGAAACAGGAGTATTTTGTGAATTAATAATAAATCCATACTCATTTCCAAATGTATAATCAACCCGAGTCAGGTTAGGATAAATATATTCATCTGTATGTTTCATCGGCTCACCCTTTGGATTTAATAACCAATGAAACATTCCTCCAATCTTGTCCTCTTCTTGTTTATAAGTAACCAAGACTTTGGCATTATTAGTTTCTACTGTCATAGGAACTTTTTTATATGCTTCATCTCTAAACCATCCTTCATGAACAAAGACAGTGTGAGGGACATCCATAAAGTTTTCACATAAATTTGTGACTTCATTTTGAAAGTCAGTAATCATAAAGTAACTCACCCAGCTTGGATCATTGGCAAAAGGAAAACGCCATGGGGGAGCTTCAGTTGCAGGTTCATCACCAGTCCAAACCCAGATGGCACCATCCTGTTCATAGGTGGGAAGAGTATCTAGAGTTTGTGATATTTCTTTTTGTTCAGGGCCCTGACTAGGAATATGAACAACTTTTCCATTTTGGTCATATTTCCAACCATGATAAGGACAAACCAAGCAATCATTTATTAATTTGCCATCGCTGATCTGAGTTAAGCGATGAAGGCAACGATTTAAAAGACAGGCGACTTTGCCATCACTAGTTCTATAAAGGGCATAAGAGCGATCATAGACCATGCGATTAAGCACTTGGCCATTTTTGAGCTCGCTACTCAAGCAAGCTATGTACCAATTATTTATTAAATTCTTATCTCTTTCTCTTAAGTCGGACATATTTACTCTGATAATCTACAAATTGTTTTTCTATGTTTATTATATACTAAGCTAACATGACCGATAAGAGAAAATATGAATACCCAAGCATTAAGAGTAAATCCATTTAAAACCTTATACTTTGAATTTCAAAAACTAGATCCAAGAATACCTGTTTTTATCATCTTATTAAGTTATCTCATTCTTGGCTTTACAGTTTTAGGATTTAATAGAACTCCAACCCAAGCTATTATCACAACCCTAAGCACTTGCTTATTAGAAGTATTCTTAGCAAGAGTGCTCAGAAAAAAATGGATATTTCCTTTTTCGGCTTTAATAACAAGTTGTTCTTTAAGCATTCTTCTAAATTATTCACATAATTATTATATGCTCTTAGTTCCAGTTTATTTTGCAATCAGCACAAAATATATTTTTACATTCAATGGTAGACATATTTTTAATCCTGCTCAAATTGCTGTCACACTTTCTCTTCTCACTGCAGGAACTCTTATTACAGCAGCTCCTGCTTATCAGTGGAATGGAATCGAGAATATGTCTGTCTTTATTGCAATGCTAGGAATATTCTTTCTTTTACCTAAAATTAATAGACATTGGTTAGTGATAAGCTTTTTATTAACATTTACAGTCCAAACGTTTTTAAGAGCGATGATTATGAAACATCACTTGCCCTTTGAAACTTTATTTTTAGGGACATTAAGTTCTCCAGCATTTTTCTTATTTACCTTCTTTATGATTACAGACCCGGCAACAAGCCCTAAGTCAAAAAAACTTCAAATCATATTTGGTTTTCTCATAGCCACTATCGACTTAATTTATCATTTAAGACAAAGTTACTTTACGTTCTTTTTTGCAGGTGCAACCGTTCAGTCGGGAAGACTTATTTTTGAACATATTCGTGCCATGAAAAACTCTGATAGCA
>CAJXHA010000262.1 GCA_913053615.1 uncultured Bacteriovoracaceae bacterium
AAATTGCAATCAGAAACTCTCGTAGAGATCAAAATGATCTTGTTAAAAAGGCTGAGAAGAATAAAGAAATCACTGAAGACGATGTAAAAAAATTCTCTGATGAAATTCAAAAAGTAACTGATAAGTATGTAGCTGAAGTTGATAAATTAGTTGAAGCTAAAGAGAAAGAGCTACTTACAGTTTAAGATGAATAAAATTAAGCATGTCGCTATTATAATGGATGGAAATGGGCGTTGGGCACAAAAGCGCAATCGCCCCCGTGTATGGGGACATGTCAGAGGTGCAAATAAAGTAAGTGATATTGTCACGACTGCGAGTTCAATGAATCTTGAAGCACTTACCTTGTATGGATTCTCTACTGAAAACTGGGCACGTCCAATGCCTGAAATTAAGTCTCTATTTAAATTATTAAAAAAGTTTCTTGTCGGTGAAAGACAGAAAATGATCGACAATAATATTCAATTTAAAATGATTGGTAATATCTCAAAATTAAATGATGAGACAAAAGCAATTATAAAAGAGATTGAAGAAGTAACTGCAAATAATGATGGAATGAAATTAAGCTTAGCTTTTAGCTATGGCGGAAGACAGGAAATTGTTGATTCAGTTAATAAATATATAAAAATGAATCCAGGAAAAGAAATTACTATGGATTCTCTGAACAATTCTCTCTATCGCCCAGAGTGCGGTGATGTTGATTTATTAATCAGAACCGCTGGAGATCAAAGAATTTCTAACTTCTTATTATGGCAAGTTTCATATGCAGAGTTATTTTTCTCTCCAACTCTTTGGCCTGAATTTACTGAGGTAGAGTTTAAAGACATAATTACCAATGTAGAAGGAAGAGAGAGAAGATTTGGCTCGGTTGGACTTGATAAAACATCATTAGAAAGTTCAAACGTAATTGCTAAAGAAAATCTAGCGAGGATATCAAGTGGTAGCTGAAACTGGGAAATTATCTAATACTCAACTGAGAATTATTTCTGCACTCGTGATGGTGTTAATTGTTATAGCTGCTTTGGCATTTGGCAGAAGCTCATCACTTATTGCTATAGGCTTTGTAGGCTTTTTTGTTATTGATGAAATCATCGTAAACTTTTTAAATTATAAAAGATCTCATGTGGCTTATTTAGTCTCAATGCTTTCTTATGTACTTGGCTATGGGTATATAAACTTTTTAGATTCTTCTAATGGTTTTTACATGGCATTTAATAATCTAGGGATTTTATTAAATATCGTTCTTATTGCATTTTTATTTATTGCTAAGAATGACTCGAAAATTTTATTTAAATTTTTAAATAAGAATACATTTCTAGTTGGGCTAATCATATTAATTCCTATGATGAATCTTGCTTCTTTAATTAAAATTGAAACCGACTGGATATATTACTTTGTTGGATTATTCTTATTAAATTTTTCAGTTGATACATTAGCTTGGTTTTTTGGCCGTAAGTTCGGAAAAACGAAATTATGGGAAAAGGTAAGCCCTAAAAAGACCGTAGAAGGACTTATTGGCGGAGTACTTTCCTCCGTTATTATCATGTTTTTGTATTGGAAAACCTCTTTTGGTAGCATTTCGATCACACTTTTTGCAAGTTTTCTCATAATTGCCTGCTGTGCACAGCTAGGAGATTTGGTACAATCTAAAATGAAGAGACAATTTGAAATAAAGGACAGTTCAAATCTTATTCCTGGACACGGTGGTGTTTATGATAGAGTTGATAGTCTCTTATTTGTTGTCCCATTATATGTATTTGTATTAAGAAACTTGGTTTAAATTATGTTATTAGAAAAAATTGCAATCTTTATTATCTTTCTAGGTCCACTAGTATTCTTTCATGAATTAGGACATTTCCTTTTCGCTCGCCTTGCAGGTGTTAGAGTTGAAGTCTTCTCAATTGGTTTTGGTCCAAAGCTTTTTAAGTGGAAGAGAAATGATACAGAGTACACCATCTCTGCGATTCCTTTAGGTGGATACGTTAAGATGTTTGGTGATGATCCTTTGAGTACAGAAGAGTTATCGGAAGAAGAAAAGAAAGTGGCCTTTACTCATAAGACTAAGTGGCAAAGGTTTTGGATTGTCTTTGGTGGACCACTTGCTAACTTTATCTTAGCTTTTTTTATCTATCTATTTCTTGTGAATATTGGTGAAAATGTTCCTCAAGCTCGCTTTGGTGTGATCACTGAGGGCTCTAAGTATTATAAAGTCGGCTTTAGAACAGGTGATGCACTTAAAAAGATTAATGGTAAACCAGTTCTTAGTTATGATGACTTAAATCTTGTTGATTCTGAAGTTGAAACTATTACGGTTGAAAGAAATAATAAGAATATTCAAATTGATTATAAAATAGATGGATATGAATTTGTAAAAGAATTCTCATCTTTTAAAAATCAATTAAGAGCGCCTGTGGTGATTGGAACAAATGGTAAGAAGTATTTTGTTTCAGATAGCTCAGATAAAAAGAATATTGATTTTTACAAGAGTATACAGCAACTATTCTTAAGTGATCTCTCGACAGTTTATCTACATGAGATGGAAAAAGATTTAAAACAATTAGATAAGATTGAAGATATTCAGCTTATTAACGATGCGATTGAATTAAATGTAGAAGGATCACTAAAAGAGACTCTATATAATAATGATTTTTATACAATAGACTTAATGGTAGAGAAAATTGCTGATGATTCACCAGCTAAGACTGCGGGACTTGAGGATAAAGATATTATTCTTTCACTCGACGGTACCAAACTTTACAATTTTGATGACTTAAAAAAATCTGTACAAGCTTCAACCGAAGGTGTTGAGAGACAAATCACTGTATTAAGAAATGGTGAAAAGAAAGATTTTATTATAACTCCAACAGCTGTAGAGGGAGAAGAAAAGAAGATTTTCCGTTTAGGTGTCGTGAGTAATGTAATGTTTATTCCAATGAAAATGGTTGAGTCAAAAACTGAAGGTTTTATTGACTCTATTTTAGTTTCTTTATGGAGAACAAAAGAAGGAATGATTAAAACCTTTGTTGGTTATAAAAAACTATTTACTTTAGAAGTGCCTCTAAAGAATATTGGTGGGCCAGTGGCAATTGGACAGGTTGCTGCGGACTCTTTTAATATCAGCTTATCGATGTTTTTTAGATTAATGGCAATTATATCGTTAAACCTAGGTATTATTAATCTTTTTCCAATTCCCGTTTTAGATGGTGGACATATAGTTTTTATTTTTCTTGAGTTAATAAATGGTGGACCACTCTCAAGAAAGAAAATTCAAATCGCTCAGCAATTTGGATTGTCCCTATTATTTTTATTAATTTTTGTGGCCCTCTTTAATGACTTTTCAAGAATATTATCATGAGTCTAACTCTCTTTCTTGATACAACCTCTAATGCTCATATAGGTCTTTTAAAAGATGGTGAGTTTATTGGCTTTGAGAAAGGGAGTGAGCAAAAAGCTTCTCAAAAATTTCACTATCGTGTTTATGAACTATTAGAGAAAAATAAATTAAAATTAGCAGAGATTAAGCATATCTTCCAAATGGCCGGGCCTGGGTCATATACCGGGATGAGATTATCAGAAGGCTTTGCCAATATTTTGGAAATCAATGATACAAGAGTAAACTCTTTATACCATTTTGAAATTCCATCCCTATTAGGCGAAATGGACTATACTTTTATTTCAAATGCTTTTAAAAAAGAATACTTTATTGCTGATTACACTGATGGTCAGTTATCTAAAAGCTTAGTTGCTCATAAAGAGTTTCAAAGTCATAAAAAGCTTTATTCTCATGAGGCTTTTGAAGATATCGAAGCTTCTAGCACCCTAGAATTGATTATTCAGAATCCCCAGTTAATAGAAACAGCTATTCAAAATGATACTAAAAGAGAACTATACTATTACCGAGCACTTGATGATGAATTTAAGGTGAAGGCGGCTCAGTCATGAAAATGTTCTTCATTAAAAAAGATAAACTTATAAAGTTATTACTAATAACACTTATTATAATGAACTTTTTCCCTTGGAGTATTATTACTCTTTGGTGTCTTGGTTTAATTATTTATTTTTATACATTAAGAAGAAATAGAATTAACTATAAAGAAGTAATTAATATTCAGCCTGATGTGATGCTTAGTCCAGTCGATGGAGTTGTAAAGGAGATCATTCCAAATATTAATGATGAATTTCATAATGTAATTGGTACTAAAATAAGATTTGCACAAGGATGGTTTGATCCATGTGGGATATATCTTCCAATGGCATGTCAGATCAGAAATACAGAACATTATGATGGTGAGTATTTTATAAGAAATCGAGAAAGCTTAAAGTTTACCCATGGCTTTTATCGAAATAATATTACCTTGAAAAATAAGGCCAATAAAAAATCTTATATTGAATTGGTAAAATGTCCTTTTGGGCGAAAACCTAAATTATGGGTTGAAGCAGGAGATAAGGGCAAATTGGCTAGTTGTATTGGCTTTGTTCCTTTGGGAGGGACTGTGGTTATGACAGTGCCAAATGATTCAGAAATTTTTTGTAAAGTAGGAGATAGAGTTAGAGCTGGTGAAACAGTTATTAGCGGTATGAGGGATTAATATGAGTGAAAAGAAATTTGATAAATTAGTATTTTTTCTACCAAATACATTTACTGCCCTAAATATGGGGTGTGGATTTGTTGCAATTATGTATTCGATGCAAGGTATGTTTTACAAGGCATGTATGTTTCTTGTTCTTGGTGCCATCTTTGATAGTGTTGATGGAAGAGTTGCAAGACTG
>CAJXHA010000263.1 GCA_913053615.1 uncultured Bacteriovoracaceae bacterium
CCAACTAGACCTATTGAGAGGGCCAAATTTGATCCAATAAATAACATAATCACACTAATAATAGGCCCTAATAAATAGAACTGGTCCTGTAGTCTCCAGTCAGATGCACTATCATTATGTTTAAAGCTATAAACAAACTTAACAACCAAAGACAATGCACAAGCTAGTAAAATAGCAGATAAAACATCTAGAAAGTTAATTGGGAAGTTGATGTACTTACTTCCTAAAGTTGACAATTCCACTCAAAACCTCTCTTTCTTTATAAAGAAAGTATACCTAGAAAGATATGATATTAATAGGTTTTAGGGCTCAATTGGAAATTCAAAACCAAGTGGTACTTCGTTATAGTCAAAGACTGATTGCGACTCTTCTTATCTTCTAAAGCATCCTCTAGAAATTTTACCACATCAATATATTCAAAAATACTTAGCATAGTATCTTTTCGGATTTTGAGCACAATTGCTTTAATTTTTGAGAACAAGTGGATTTGTATAAAAAAAGGAGCAACAATCGCTGCTCCTTTAACAAAATATGTGTCGTGCAGGACATTTTATGTGAAGAAGTGTGTTTAGGCCTCTCACATAATTAACTTAGCTTTAAATCTTACCAATGACTTTCAAAGCTTTTAAAGGCCATGAGTCTCTAGGCGGGGTTAACGCACATTAGAGACTCATCCTCTTTATTTATGAACACCCGGTTGTCGACCCACAGGTGTCACATTTCATACAACTACCATTTCTTAAAAGCGTAAATGACTGACACTCAGGACATGACTCTCCTTCATAACCTTTCATTTTCGCTTCTTGCATTTTTCTCTGTGTATTCACCATTCCAGCATCTCTTTCGCGAGAATATACTTTATTAGTTTCAACACTAACTGTTCCATCAGCGTGATGAGTTTCAGTTTTTTCAATTATATCTAAAAGTGGCTCATCATTCTTAGTTTCACCAGTGATCTTATCACTTTCAAGCTCTGTTGGCTTTACATGAACAAGATCATGACGTCCTAGATACTTACAAGCAAGATCTCTAAAAACATAATCAATTACTGATGTCGCCATTTTTAAATTATCGTGACCAGTTACCATTCCATTTGGTTCGAACTTAGTGAACGTAAATGCCTCAACAAATTCTTCTAGTGGAACTCCATATTGAAGCCCAAGTGAAATTGCAATTGAAAAACAGTTCATCAGCGATCTATAAGCAGCACCTTCTTTATGCATATCAATAAAGATCTCACCAAGTGCTCCATCATTATACTCACCAGTTCTTAGATAAACTTTATGTCCACCAACACTGGCTTTTTGAGTATAGCCTAGCCTTCTATTGGGAAGAGCTTTTCTGGAACTAACTTCTTTATAGATAATTTTCTCTACAATTTTCTTAGCAACTGCATTTACCTTCTCAGTTTGAGGCATTTCATCCATATCATCCATGAGACCTAGGTCTTCAAATGCAGATGCATTTAGTGGTTGAGAAAGCTTAGAACCATCACGATAAATGGCATTGGCCTTAGTCATTAAAGACCACGATAATTGATAAGCATTTGCAATATCACTTACTGTTGCTTCATTAGGCATATTAATAGTTTTTGAAATTGCACCTGATAAATAAGGCTGACATGCGGCCATCATACGAATATGACCTTCATAGCTAATTACACGTTTACCATATTTCCCACATTTATTAGCACAATCAAAAACATTTAAGTGTTCTTCTTTTAAATGAGGTGCACCCTCTACAGTCATTGTTCCACAAACATAGTCATTGGCAATGGCAATTTCCTTATCTGTAAAACCAATTTCTTTTAAGAGATTAAATTCTGGATCATCTAACTTATTCTTATCAACCCCTAATGCATTAGTAATAAAGTCCTCACCAAGAGTGTATTTATTAAAAGCAAAAGTAATATCAAAAGCAGAACTTAAACCTGATTCAATCGCCTCAATTTTTTCATCGCTAAAACCTTTATTTCTTAATCTTTCAAAGTCAATGCTTGGACAATCTTTTAAAGTACCATGTCCAACAGCATACTTTTCAATTTCAGAAATCTGCTTTGGCTTATAACCTAAATTTTTAAGTGCAAGAGGTACTGATTGGTTAATGATTTTAAAATAACCACCACCTGCAAGTTTTTTAAACTTAACCAGAGCAAAGTCTGGCTCAATTCCAGTTGTATCACAATCCATCACAAGACCAATTGTACCTGTAGGAGCGATAACTGTTGTTTGAGCATTTCTATAACCGTGTTTTTCACCTAATTCAAGGGCCAGATCCCATTGCTTTTTGGCAGCATCGACAAAGTACTTATCAACAAACTTCTTATTAAGAGGTTGAGGAGTAACTGTTAAGCCCTCATACTCTTTACTGTCCATTGCATAAGCAGCACGTCTATGGTTTCTAATAACCTTTAACATATGCTTCTTATTAGCTTCGTATCTTTCAAAAGCACCATGTTCACTTGCAAGTTCTGCTGAAACTTTATAAGTCGTTCCCCCCATAATTGCAGTTATGGCCGCAGCGATATTTCTTCCCTCTTCAGAATCATAAGCATGTCCCATAATCATAAGCATTGCTCCGATATTGGCAAAGCCTAGACCTAAGGTACGATACTGATAAGAACGAAGTGCAATTTCCTCACTAGGAAATTGTGCCATAAGAACTGAAATTTCAAGAACAACAGTCCAAACTTCACAAGCGTGAATGAACTTATCAATTTCAAACATACCAGTTACAGGATCCATAAACTTCACAAGGTTTAAAGATGCAAGATTACAAGCAGTATCATCTAAGAACATATATTCAGAACATGGATTTGAAGCATTAATGCGCCCATCTTCTGGACATGTATGCCACTCATTAATAGTGTCATCAAATTGCACACCTGGATCAGCTGATTGCCAAGCTGCTTCGTTAATCATCTCCCAGAGCTCACTTGCCTTGATAGTTCTAATTGTTTCACCAGTGACTCTAGAGATTAGCTCCCATTCTTCATTCTTTTCTAATGCTTTAAAAAATTTATTTGGAATACGAACAGAGTTATTAGAGTTTTGTCCACTAACTGTTGCATAAGCTTCACTATTCCAATCAGTATCATATTCTTCAAAAGTGATTGAAGTAAAACCTTGGCGAGCAAGATCGATACAACGAGTGATATAGTTCATTGGAACACTATCACTATGGGCCATGCGAATAGTTTGCTTTAATTCTTTATTAACCTTTGGATTAAATCTTTCTTCACCTAGCTCTTCATTATCATTAATAACTTTAAATAATTTTGTTAAATGCTTTTTGCAAACTTTAGAACCCGTGACAAGACTAGCAACCTTTCTCTCTTCTCTCACTTTCCATTGAATAAAGTCTACAACATCTGGGTGATCGAGATCGAGACAAACCATCTTAGCAGCACGTCTTGTAGTACCACCTGATTTAATTGCACCAGCTGCTCTATCTCCAATTTTAAGAAAAGACATTAGTCCTGAAGAATTTCCACCACCAGAAAGAGACTCTCCCTCTCCTCTAATATTTGAAAAGTTAGTTCCTGTACCAGATCCATACTTAAATAATCTCGCTTCACGAGACCAAAGATCCATGATCCCACCTTCGTTAACAAGGTCATCATTGATCGATTGAATAAAACAAGCATGAGGCTGAGGTCTTTCATATGCAGAGGTAGAGTTTTTAAGCTTACCTGTTTTAGGGTCTACATACTTATGACCTTGGGCCTTGCCTTTAATTCCGTAAGCAGAATGTAAACCTGTATTAAACCATTGTGGCGAGTTAGGGGCAGCCATTTGGTTTGCAAGCATGAATGCCAATTCGCTCTCAAACGCATCGGCATCTTCTTTAGAATTAAAGTAATTATATTTTTCTCCCCAAGTTCTCCAACAACCAGATAAACGATTGAAGACTTGGCGAGCATCCGTTTCAGATCCCAATACTGGATTCCCAGCATCGTCTAAAATTGATTTTCCTTTCTCATCAGTCTGAGGTACTCCAGTTTTACGAAAATATTTCTGAGCAATGATGTCTGTTGCAACTTGCGACCATGCCTTCGGTACAGTTACCTCCATCGTTGAATTTGATGAACCATCTAGATTTCTCACTTCACTGGTTCTTTTCTCGAAATCCATACCCTCATATGGACTTTTTCCCTTCCTAGTAAAAAGACGCTTAATTTTCACTTCACTTCTCCCTTTTTTTTGTGGTGTTTATAGACGCTGTTTTAATATTAGAAACGATCTTTGCGTTCACGTCAACACAACATCTAGTACAAAGACATCGTCAATTTTATGACAAGCACAATATCTTGTACCCCCAGCTAATTATAGCACATCAAAGTAGCTCTAAGTTGTTAGAATAAGGATGAAAAAAAAATTTAAATGGGCCAATTTTTTTGAAACAAAACCATTAATATCAAGTATTTAGATATTATTTATTGAGTAAAGAAAAACCTAGAACTTATAGGGAGTTAGGGCCAAATAGTGCTATTATTAAGACATGAAAACAATTTTACTCATTATTTTTTCAACATCACTTTTTTCACAAAATCTCACCACAAAACAAATTGAGAGATTAAAAGTTAAAAAAGAAATCACTTATGAGGATCTGGCCCATGAGAATCCAGGTTGTCTTGAGAATTCGGCCTGTACCGAGGAAATGGGTGCTCTCTTTGGCGCCTTTACTAAGGCACTTGAGTCTAAAAACAATGTTAGTAATTTAAAGAGATTTCATTCAAAGTTT
>CAJXHA010000264.1 GCA_913053615.1 uncultured Bacteriovoracaceae bacterium
CATTATTTAAGGCGTTGGTGGCGGGGCTTGAGAAGTATGCAAGCTTTGCGTGATAGCCTGGAACGATGTCACCGGTGAAGTTTTCTTTGGTGGCGTAATCTATTCTGTAGGTGATTTCAGGAAGTTCATGGTTGAGGATGATGAAATCATTTGGAATTTTTGAGGTTGTATTAATTTTGTTATTAGACATAAGTTTCAAATGAATTTGGTGAAAGGACAAATTCACCTTTTCCTTCTTTATCACGGATATAGCGCATGACCTCATCTTGGGCTTTTGAGATGGCGGATGCTGGTTTTTCTGGTGCAAGTTTATCTAAGAAGTCATTTCTAATATTTTCTGTGACTTCGATTAAGAGGTCATAGATGAGCTCTTTACTGGATAGACGAAGAGCAGTTGCAAGGAGTTCGTGCTTGAGGTTTGTGAGTAGCTCGATTTTCATTTGAGTCGTTAAGTAGCGAAGGCGATCAAGATAGTCGACGGCATTTTTAACGTTTACTGCAAGTTGAGGGTTTTTAAGTTCTATTTGATTAATTTTATGAACTTGTTCTTCTCGAGTAAGGCCGCAGTAACGATCGGGGTCTAGTCCTTGAGTTTTCTGTGATTTCTTTTCGATAACAGATTTTATGGATTTATAACTAATGCTATCGAGTTGGTCTGTGAATTTAATGCCAATTTTATAGAGTTCATGGCCATCTTCTTCACGGTATAATTCGCTATAGATTACGTTGACTTCAAATGGATCAGGTAGTTTTTGATCGGTTATATTAATGATGTAGAGTTGAGAGCCAATTTGTAATTTGTCTTTTATTTTTTTAGGAACAACTATTCCTGCACCTGAGGTGGAAATGTCGATGAGGACACTTTGTTCTAAGAAATCCATATCCGTTTGAGGGTCTTTGGATTTATAGGATTTGATGGTGAGGTTCTTATGGTCTTGATAGAGGTAATAGAATCTTTCAGTTTGTCTTCTTTCATAAATTTGTAGTTCATTTGGAAGGGTGGATTCTAAGGATGTGCCAATGTAGTTGAAGTTGTCTTTTTTGAAGAGAGTTTCAAGGACTTTAATATGGGCATAATAAGGTTTGTCTTTTTTGAAGTATTGCAGGCGATTAGTAGAGTCTTTATCTACATGGAGGATGAGCTCGTTCTTTTTAAGACCAAATATTTTGGTTTTATAGGTGCGCTTTTCGTTTTCATCTTTTTGCCAGATGGTAACTGTGAGGCCTTCTTCTTTAGCGGCCCCTAGAATTTTCATTATCAAATCTTTTTGATAAGTTCTCCAATACTTCATGTAATAATGATAGCAAAGAGATTGAAAATGTTCGAGTTTGATATGAAAAAACGTTTAATTTATGAGTGTGATGACTTTATTGCCGTACTGAAATACTCAGGTGAGAGCTATCATAATGATAATGAGGATGAGATTGGCTTTTTTAATATGGTTCGCGATGAGCTAAAAAGAGATATTTATTCAGTTCATAGATTGGATAAGGATACATCAGGGATAATGCTCTTTGCTAAAACTCCAAGTGCCCAAAAAGAATTATTGCATTTATTTAAGGAAAGAAGGATTGAGAAGACTTACTTTGCTCTATCGGATAAGAAGCCAAAGAAGAAGATGGGTAATATTATAGGTGATTTAGTAAGTACGAGGGGGGGAAATTATAAGCTGACCCATGAGAAATCTAATCCTGCTATTACTCGTTTTAATTCTTATAAAGGGGATAGTGGTTTATTCTTTTTTCGTTACTTTCCAAAGACTGGCCGTACTCATCAGCTGAGGGTGGTGGCAAAGAGTCTAGGGTCTTCTATTTTAGGTGATAAGCGCTATGGGGGAAGTGAGTATAAGCGTATGATGCTTCATTGTTATAAATTAGTTTTTAAGTGGAAAGATGAGGATTTAACAATTATCTCTATTCCTAGTGAGGATGAATTTATGGAGTTTAGTGCTTATTTTAATGCAGAGATGAAGTAGTCTAGAAAACGATCACCATCATTTTTAGTTTTTAATAATAATTTTTCATCTACTTTGGCCTCATTCGCGAGGAAGTTCTTAGAGGCCTCTGGGTGTGCTTGTAGGCCTATAAAGGGAAGAGTGTTATGTTTGATAATCTCATTTTCAAAATCATCACTATGGGCGATAGAGGTGAATTGATCGCTTAATTCTTTTATTACTTGTGAGTGACAATAGGCGAGAGTGAAACTTTCATCTTTAGGAATTCCATAAAAGGGGGAGTCGATAGTAAGTTTACGGGGCTCTTTTCTAGTGACTTGTGTCTCATCGATATAATCGACTTTTGATCCGTAGAAATCGGCCATTAATTGATGGCCAAAACAAATTCCTAATACAGGTATATTTTGTCTGAGTTTAGTGTCGATAAATTTTGCTAATTCAAGATGCCAATCTAATCTTTGGTTTACGTGACTGGCACTTCCTAGAATGACATAGGCACGGGGATTAGCTTCTTCATATAAGGATTGAAAACCATATTTAGAGACCATGTGATAGGTGCTAAGCTCTTTGGTTCTTAAGATAAAGTCATTCACACAAGTGTGAACAGGAGTTTCAAAAAAGCAGTCGATAAATGAGATATGGTTCATAATGTTTAAGAGTGGACAAAAAAAATGGAAGTTATAAACTTCCATTTTTAGGTTTTATTTTTTGCTAGCTTCGATTTTCGCTTTAATTTTAGCTTTTTTCTTAGCTTGGTTCTTTTTTCTTTTCATTTTAAGAACAGATTTTTTTCTACCCATACCCATAGTAAGCTCCCTTTTTAATAGATTAGTAATTTAATGAAATTTTAGATGCTTGTCAAGTTAGTGCAGGATGTCACCAATATAGTATGAATAATAAAATCCAACACTTGTCGCCGCAACTTCTAAAGTATCGTTGGGAGCATCATCAAATTTAGTGTCTTCGTAATAAACTATTGAGTTTTGAACCCTTAATGTGAACCAATTATAATTAAATTCTAAGAATATATTAGCTCCCACTTCGATCTTATCTTTAAGGGTGAAAGACTCATCTGTCCCTTTTCGGCGCATTTTAATTCTTGGCACATAACTAATGCTTGGGCCTAAACCAAATTTGAAAGACTTGCCCTTTTGATGCTTAATATACTTGGTTCCAAGATTATAAAAAATATGGGGATTAACTGAATAGCGATCACTAACAAACTTTGTTTCATCACCATCAAAGGGATAGCCAACTAGAACTGTGTTAATGGAATTATAATCAAGAAAGGTAGACCAACCAAATTTAGAATCTTTAAAGTAATTAGGTTTTAATTCAATAGATGGAATAAGATCAGCGGGATTTTGATGTTCTGCTAGACCATTTTCTCCACATGGATTTGAGCTTGTTCCGCGATCATCTCGCACACAGATTTGCTCTTCTGTTTCTTCATCATTTTCATCTAAGACTTTAGATTTAAAGGTTGTATTTTTACCAGTGACACCTAAGTTTAAACGATAGAGAGAAATGCAAGAAGTTAAAAGACTAAGGAGACTTATTTTAATGATTATTTTAATGAATAAAGCTTTGATAATTTTCAAATAATTTCTCGACTAATTTCTTTTCATTTATTCCTAAGATTTCAGAGCACCTTAAATAGATCTCTTTGATATTATATTGGTCTTGATCATCGGTTTCAAGCAAAAGCTTTGCTAGGGGAAGATTACCTAGTTCTTTTTTGATCGTGGTATTTTTAAATAATTGATGACCACATGAAAAGTAAGTATCAAACTTATTATTAAAGGCATCGAATACCTGTCTATTTTCGTTAAAGTCATGTAGAAGAATTTTCGCTTTAATATTAGCTTCTTTTAAAATGGGAATAATATCAAAGCTGGCCCTTACATTATGAATGACTAGTCTTGAAATATTTAATTCATTGGCGATTTCTAATTGAGCTTTAAAAACTTTAATTTGCTCACTAAGAGGTGTCGCAATACTTCTATCTAGTCCAATTTCTCCAAGGGCGAAGGTATTCTTTTTTAAAAGATCAGTTTTTAATTGGGCTAAAGTAGCGTTGATATCTAATGCTTGGATGCTCCAGGGATGAATGCCATAACAAGTTTTTAAATCTGTATTATATGTGTTTTTTTGATAGTCATGAATATAGATTTTAATTTCATCAAAAGTGCTTTTTAAATGATGGCTGTGAATATCAATGAGCTGCATCTTCACCTAATTGCTCAAGAGACTCAGACCCATTTAAAAGAAAGTTTGAACAATATCCTGCGGCCATAAATCCCATGGAGCCAGTCACACTTAATAGAGAGCCAATGCCATTTTGACAATTAATGCCCTTAGTATTTTTAAGGTTATCCGGAGTGATCTTTTCTTCAGGAGAAAAGAGGGCAGGTATATGGAACTTTCTTTTTTCAAAAGGAGGAAAACCAAATTCTCTTTTAAGCTTCTTTCTCGTTTGCATTAAGAGATCATCGTTAAAGGTGCGATTAAGATCAGCAAGCTTTATCTGCATGGGATCTTTTTTTCCACCAGCACCACCGGTGACGATGATGGGGAGATTTCTCTCTTTTGCACTTGCAATAAGATGACACTTACTTTTTACACTATCAATACAATCAAGTGTGAAGTCAGGATTATAAGAGAGGATTTCATCACTGGTTTTTTCTGTATAAAAATTATGTACACATTCGATTTTGATATGCGGATTAATCAGTTGGGCCCTTGCCTTTAAT
>CAJXHA010000265.1 GCA_913053615.1 uncultured Bacteriovoracaceae bacterium
CTGAAGAGAAGCTCTTTCATTATTTTATAAAAGAGCTTGGAATAAATATGACCCCAGGTCGAGAGTTAGGCCTAAGTGAGCCAGGTTATTTTCGTATTTGTTATGCTAAAAAGTCAGATGAATTAGATGAATTTATCAGACGGATGAATCAATTTTTAAATGCCTAATAACCAATGAGCTTATAACTCTTATAGCGATTCATAATTTCTGAGACATACTTTACTGGCTCTAAGCGATTGAGTTTAATAAAAGCGTACTCAACATTTTTTTCCCACTTTGTGGTTTTTAAAGATAATTTTTTCGCCAGTCGCTTGGCCTTCTGTATATTACCTGGGCCTGCATTATATGTAGCTAAACTAAATTTTATTTTATCTTTTCCTTTTAAATTCCTATAAAGATTATCCCTTATCCATGCAAAATACTTAATCCCAGCATGAATATTATTTTCTACATTCTTCTTACCTTTTATTTTTTTAATGGCAACATAGGGCTCATTTGCGGTGGCCTCTTTAATTTGAAATAAACCTATGGCACCCCAACGATTAATAATTCCAGCATTAAAGCGAGACTCTTGAAAGGCCAAAGCACTCATTAAGCGCCAATCGAGGTCATATTTCTTAGAGTACTTTTTAATTAATGAATCATATTCTGAAATATGCCTAGTATTTCTAGCATCTGAAATAACTGAGAGATCATTAAAATAACGATTTTGAAAAATATTTCCTAAGAGACTACCTTCCTTAACTTTGGGAATAAATGCATTGAGCTCTTTTAAAAGCTCAGTACTTTCAAGATTTGTTGCCCAAGCAATTAATGTATCTTTTTTAAATGGTTGGTTCTTGGCCATCACAAGTTTAGGGTGAATGGAATTGGCCATTTCAAAAATATGGGAATCAGTCATAGCATAATCATACTTACCATAGGCCACAAGCTCTAAGATATTTTCAATCTCAAGAGATTTATCCACATAATCTACGGCTAAGAATTTCTCTGGATGAGTTTGATTCCATTCCATAATATGCTCAAAAAAACTTGTACCCTTCCTTATGGCCATTCGCTGGCGCCAGACCAGCTCATTTTGCAATTCTTTACGTGTAACAATAATTTCTTGTGTTGATTTAATAGGCTTAGTGAAGGCCACGAGATCTTGGCGCTGATGAGTAATTGTTAAATTGGCCGCAATTACGTCCCCTTTTTTCTCTCTAAGGGCGGTAATCATATCGATAAAAGATAAAGGAATCATTTCAAAACGAATCTTTATGGGATCTTTTTTAAGGTACTTTTGATTTAAGTGTGCCACGAATCTTTTGGCAAGTTCATATTGATAACCTCGACTCTCCCCTTGATAAATATAAAAATCAAATGCTGAAGGTGTTGTGATAAAGCGAATAAACTTAGTTTTTAAAATCTCTTGTAAATGGGTTTGATGCTGACTCTTATATTGCTTTTCATCTGCCATAAGACTGAAGCTAAAGAGAATAAGTATGCCTATTATAATGATTCTTTGACTAATATTTCCCCCCATTCATCTAAGGCCAGAGGAGCACAATGACTTCCCCAATTAAATAAGAATTTATCTTCTATCTCTTTCCAATCAGCTAGGTTATTTAAAAAGTCGTCAGTAGAACTTACAACTTTTACACTGATATCATAACTCTTCCAGCCCGCGATAAAATTCTTTAAGCTAAGTGCTTGTCCCTGAGTTCTGGCCACTTTAATAAAATTAGGATTATAGGCCTGAAAAAATTCGGAGAAATTATTAGGCTCAGGTGTTTTATCATCTTCAAAGGTATCGGCATAGGCCTTAAAGGCCTTACGAATAGATTTTAAAAATGCTGCATGATAAAGAGCTGCATCTAAGCAAACTTCATCCTCAGCATTAAAATCACTGGGTGTTTCTTGCCATACTAAGTACTTAAAGAAGCGAAAAAGATCTTGAGCAAAGTTACATTGAGCATAGACATCTTTAGTATTATTAATATTGCGATCAAAATTAGTAAGAGTTTTACCAATATTTAAAGGTGGCCACATAAAAATAACATTTTTTACATTTGCTTTTAAATAAGGATGATCATTTATAAAGCGCACCATACTTGCACTTAGAAATGCACCTAAAGATTCTCCAACAAAGGTAATATGAGAAATATTTTCTTTTCCAATTTCTTTAACCATGGCATCCACTGCACGCAATGCTACTTGTGAATCTAGCTTGCCACTATTTTCTTTATCGTATTTGGGTTTGGCCTTAATATAATTTACGTTTAAAAAGTTGGGGACACTTCCAACGTGAAAGTCTTTTCTCTCAAACCAATTTAAAACCACAGGAGAAATTCGACCTTCATGATTGCCATGAATACCAGGAAAGAAAACCACTAATGGTAATTTTTTAGAACTAGCTTTTTTATATAAATAAAGATCAACTTCACTAGTCAAAGATGGATCTTGATATTGAAACTCATCTCCCTCAAGACCTGCACCTTTTAAGTAGCGCTTAACTCCTCCCCAATAGGTAATAAAGGCGGGTTTAGTATATTTAATATAATTTTGCTTTGACTCTAATAGTTTTAGGGATGCTTCATTCCATTGAGCGAATAAGAGTGTTGGAAGGAATAAAACCAGTATCAAATAGTGCATAAGTTAAATTGTGACATAAAAAGTTGTCATTTGCTTTCACTATTATAAGCGCAAAGTAAAATATATTCCAGTATAAGTACTGGTTTTTACACATGTCTTTTTATTGAGAAAGTCTTGATCAAGTGATTTTATTGCATAGCATCGTGTCTTCATTGAAAATAGAAATATGAAGTATAGTAAACCCAAAACCTTTGAAGACGCCCTTAGTATCAGTAGACGCACGATTTTAAACCTCGCCAAGAGTTTAGAAGTTCGCTCTCCCTATGTGGATAAAGATGACCTTATTAGTTGTGGCATGCTTGGATTATTTCAATGTTGGAAAAAGTTTAAGCCCAATGAAACCACAAAATTTTCTACCTTTGCCTACTTTCGAATTAAAGGTGCCATGCTGGATGAAGTGAGAAAGAATCAAATTCACAAAAGAAACCTTATTGAAAAAGTTAAGAGAATTGAAAACGAAACTTTTGATGAAACAGAAGAAACTATGCCGATGAATAATGTTCTTTATATGGCCAGTTTTAAAAATGTATCGAGTAATGATCTTGAAGTAAAAGATCAAAGTAATAAGACACCAATGAGTACACTTATTGAAAATGAAAAAAATACTAAAGTAAAAAAGGCAATAAGTTATCTTGCCAATGATGAACAAAAAGTACTTAATTTTAGATATCGCCAAGAATTAAAATTAAAAGAAGTTGGTAAGAGATTAAATCTCTCTGAAGCAAGGATTCATCAAATTCAAAGAGAGGCCTTAAATAAGTTAAGAGATATCTTAGATGAAGACCTGGCCGGTTAGAGTGAGATAAAAAAGATTCTTAGTCCAAGGCCAATAAATAAAATACCCACAGAGTAATCAAAGTAAGTCTTAATTTTAGATTTTTGTAAGAGTCTCATCCCGATATGAGAAATAGAGAAAGCAAGCGTGCTAAAAATCACAAAGACTAGAGCTATAAAAATAGTGCCTAAAATAATTAATTGAGTCAGCTCATCTAATGAGGTTGGTTTGGTATTAATAAATTGTGGAAAAAAGGCCATAAAGAAAATAATCACTTTTGGATTAAGTATATTCATTATAAACGCTTTCTTAAAATGACTTCTTTCACTGGTATCATTTTCATTCCCAATTAATAAAGGTTCTTTAGCGTGGATAAAGGCCTTAATACCTAAGTAAATTAAATAAGCACTTCCAGCATATTGAATATAACGAGCAAGTTGTGGATTGGATTTTACTAAGACACCAATGCCTATGAGAAAGAAAAATAAGTGAATAATATTTCCAAGAGCAAAACCAAGGCAAGTGTAGATTATGACTCTTTTATTAGCTCTTAAGCCCGTAATCAATGCATAAATAAGATCTGGCCCAGGGGATAAAATCACCACCACAGAAGTGAAGATAAATGTAAAGAGTTGAGTTGAATCCATTATCAAATTATGTTTAAATTAAATATGGACACAGTTTATCTATTTCCACTTAATCAGTCACTCACTTTAAATAAGATTCCTCTGCCTTATCATATCTTTGAACCAAAGTATAAGAAGATGGTTAATGCAGCACTTGAAGAAAATAAGCGCATCTGTGTCTTACCTTCAGCAAATGATTATCGTAAAACTACCTGTATCGCTGGTATCCCTGTGCTCTTACAACGTTATGAAGATGGCCGCATGGATATTGTTATTACCGGTGTTGAAAAAGTAAAATTGATTAAAGAGATACAAGATTATCCATTTTTAGAATACTCATATGAACCAGTTCATGAAAGTAAGAAGATAGATAATAAAGATGATTATTTATTAATACTCGACCTCTTAAAAAAGAAATTAATGAGCCAACCTCATTATGATAGTCAAAAAGAACAATTTGATAAAATACTTGAAGACCATGAGATGGTGATCAACTACTCTATTCTCCTGCTCTTATCTAATATTGAAGATAAGAGTGCCGTTATGCAATTAAATGATTTTGACAAAAAGATTGCACAACTAATAGAACTCCTTGCACCTAAGGACTTTGATTTATTTGATCATATTAACTTACTGAAAAAACCTACCTAAAAAACTTAGATCG
>CAJXHA010000266.1 GCA_913053615.1 uncultured Bacteriovoracaceae bacterium
TGATAAAGTTCAAAATTCACCAAGGCAATTTCAAATATATATTACACTGCTAGAGCGCTTAGTTGGAAATAGTTCAAAAGACTATCAGTTCTTAATGCAAGAAGGTGATAGTGAAAAAGTAAAAAAGACTATACCTGTTATCATGGTCTTAGATGGTGTTCGCTCTTCACATAATATAGGAGCAATCATCAGAACTGCTGAGTGCTTTGCTCTTGAAAAAATATATATCCAAAGTCCCTATATTGACTTCGATCAAACAGATTATTTTAAAACGGCCATGGGAGCTCAAGACTTTATTAATTATGAATTCTTTCTTGATATAAAAAGTCTTTTAAACACTTTAAAAGCTGAAGGGAAAACTATAGTTGCTATCGATACTTTTAAAGGTGCACAGAGCTATAAAGAGCTTATGTTAAATGAGAACTTGGTAATAATTATGGGCCATGAACAATTTGGTGTCTCAAAAGATGTCATAGAGTTGGCAGACCATCGCATTACAATTCCCCTTGGTGGAATCAAAAACTCATTAAATGTCTCGATCAGTGCTGGAATAATTCTTAGCGAAATTTTTCAAAATAAAAATGCCTAATGCAATGTGGCGATAATTAACATTTGTCGCGTTTTACCTTTGATCAAATCATCACTTTCATATATTCTTAATAGGCTTAAATACTAATACAAAGAAGGTTTTTTTATGAGTCAATCAAAGATTATTTACACTCGCACAGATGAAGCACCTATGCTTGCTACCCATAGTTTCTTACCAATAGTTAAGGCCTATACTGCAAATACTGGTGTCGATATAGAACTTAAAGATATTTCTCTGGCCGGAAGAATTTTAGCGAATTTTTCTGACTATTTAAAAGATGACCAAAAAATTGAAGATGCACTTTCTTTATTAGGTGATTTAGCTAAGAAGCCAGAGGCCAATATAATTAAACTTCCAAATATTTCAGCTTCTATTCCACAATTAACAGCTGCAATTAAAGAATTACAAGGTAAAGGTTTTGCAATTCCAGATTACCCGGATACTCCAAAAAGTGCTGATGAAGAAAAGATTAAGTCAACTTATGCTAAGGTTCTTGGTAGTGCAGTAAACCCAGTATTAAGAGAAGGTAACTCTGATCGTCGAGTTGCTGGTCCAGTTAAGCAATATGCTAAAGATAACCCACACCGTTTAGGTGCATGGGAAAAAGACTCTAAGTCACATGTTGCTCATATGGAAGGTGGGGATTTTTACGGAAGTGAAAAGTCACATGTTCTTTCTCAAGATGATACACTTTCAATTTCATTCACTAATAAGAATGGTGAAACAAGAACTTTAAAAGAAGGACTTAAAGTTCTTAAAGATGAAGTTATCGATGCAAGTTGTATGAGCGCTGAGAAGCTTTCTCAGTTTTTAAGTGAACAAGTTGCAGATGCTAAAAAAGAAGATGTTTTATTTTCTGTTCACCTTAAAGCGACCATGATGAAAGTAAGTGATCCAATTATGTTTGGTTACACTGTTAAGGCTTATTTTAAAGACTTCTTCACTAAGTTTGAAAAAGAGCTAAGTGATATGGGCTATAATGCTGATAATGGTCTTGGTACATTATATGCAAAAATTGAAGGCCTTACTGATACAGGCTTAAAAGACTCAATGAAAGCTGAGTTAACTAGAATTATGCAAGAAGGCCCAAGACTAGCAATGGTTGACTCAGACAAAGGTATTACTAATCTTCACGTACCAAGTGATGTCATTATTGATGCTTCTATGCCAGCAATGATTAAGACTTCTGGGAAGATGTGGGCACATGATGGAAAGGCCTATGATACAAAAGCTATTATTCCTGACCGCTCTTATGCTGGAGTTTATAAAGAGACAATTAATTTTTGTAAAGAGAATGGTGCCTTTGATGTAACAACTATGGGTAATGTTTCTAATGTTGGTCTTATGGCAAAGAAGGCTGAAGAATATGGTTCTCATGATAAAACTTTTCAAATGTCTGAAGCTGGAAATGTTAAAGTAACTGACAGTAGTGGAAATACTATTTTTGATTTTGAAGTTGGAAGTGGTGATATTTGGAGAATGTGTCAAACCAAAGATGTTGCCATTAAAGACTGGGTAAAACTTGGTGTTAATAGAGCGAAGGCAACTGGTCAGCCAGCAGTTTTTTGGTTAGATGAAAACAGAGCACATGATGCTAGTTTAATTAAGAAAGTTAATACTTACTTAAAAGATCACGATACAAGTGGTTTAGAAATTAAAATTCTATCTCCGGTTGAAGCAACTAAGTACACTCTTAAAAGAGTGAAGGCTGGAGAAGATACAATTTCTGTTACTGGAAATGTTTTAAGAGATTATTTAACTGATCTTTTTCCAATTCTTGAATTAGGAACAAGTGCAAAAATGTTATCAATCGTTCCACTACTTGCAGGTGGTGGTTTATATGAAACTGGTGCTGGTGGTTCAGCTCCAAAGCACGTTCAACAATTTACCACTGAAAATCACCTACGTTGGGACTCTCTTGGTGAATTCTTGGCCTTACAGGTTTCTTTAGAAGAATTAGCACTTAAATCTGACAATAAAAAACTTTTAGCGGTTGCGAAGGCTTTAGATAGTGCAAACTCAGACTTCTTAAAAAATGATAAATCACCTTCAAGAAAAGTAGGGGAATTAGATAATAGAGGAAGTCATTTTTATTTAGCACTTTATTGGGCCAAGGCCTTAAGTGAACAAAGTGATGATAGTGAACTTAAAGAGAAGTACACTAAAGTGTATGCAGATCTAAGTGCAAATGAAGCTAAAATTGTTGATGAGCTTAATTCTGCTCAAGGCAAGGCCATTGATATGCAGGGTTATTATTGGCCAAATACTGAAATACTTGATCAAGCAATGAGACCAAGTCAGACATTAAATAATATCGTTGATTCATTATTATAAGACTATATTGGTCCCCTAATCCTTAGGGGACCATCTTAATTCCACCACTTACACTCTATTAATAAATTAAAAATATTCAGCTAAAAAGCCGATAAGTTATTGTAATGCAAAGCTCGAATATTTTATTTTCTCTATTTATTTTTTGTTTCATTGCTCTTGGGAGTAGTTCTCTTAATATTTATGCCAGTGAAGTTAGTGATTTAGTTAAAAGCTATGAACAAGAAGTAGAGTCTGAAATTACCAAACAAGGTAAGTCTGAAGAGGATAAGTATTATATTTATGCTCTTTTTGCTAGAGAACTCTTGGGTTTAAAAGAGTACGAGCTTGCTAAAAAGTATTATGAAAAAGCACTTGCTGCAGGTGAAAAAGCTGCTGTCCTTAATATGAGTGAAGTCCACTATAATATGCTCTTTATCCGTTATAAAGAAGGTGCTGATAAACAAGAACTAAAAGAGAGACTCTCTTTAGTAAAAAGAACACTTCCAGAACAAAGCAATCCACAAGTAAAAATGACTTTAAAGTACTGGGAGAAAGTTATAAATGATGAGAAAAAAGAAGTAACTGATGAACTTGTGAATAGTTTCTATGGTGCTCAGTACTCACAAGCATTGGTTAAAGAATTAATTCTTAAAAAAGAGTATAAGAAGGCCTTAAGTTTATTACCGACAAATATAAAAGATGTAAATTTAGTTTATAAAATTCAGTATGATGTTTTAAATCGAATTGTCTTTGATAAAAAGAAAGAACTTCTTTGTGAAGCTAGTTTAAAACGTTTTCCAAATTCTGTATCTTATACAATGAAGATATGTCGCTTTTTAAAAAATCATAATCAAAAAGATTCTATTCAAAAAATAGAGCAACAAATGACTAGGGAGAAAGTCGATGCTCAATACTTACTTAGTGCCCTAAAAGATATTGATAAGGATAAACAGAAATGAATAAACTCGCTATGAAGATATTCATTTTAGTTTTTCTCATGCTCTCAGTATTTGTTTCATGTAATCAGAACTTAATGGGTATTGGAGCTGCTACTAAGAATTTTATTACAGCGCCTTATCGAGGAATTCGTGATGCCATTGCCAATCGTTCTTATAATAGAGTTGCTAGAAGAACAGAAAGAGCACACGAAGAAAATGGTGGCGATGTTAATATTACTTGTGTGAGAACAATAGAAGATATTTTACAGCCAGAAGTTGAAGGGGATGTTGAAGGCTTAAGAGATGCCGTTAGAGAAACAGTTTGTACCTGTAAGGCCTGGGGAAGTTGTGATAAAAGTGTGTGTAGTTGTGAGAACTTATGCCCTGAAACATTAGAGCTCTTACAAAGAACTGACTCAATCCAAGACCTTTCTAAAAAGGAAAATTCACTGAGTTTTCGTAATGAACAAGTTGCTGGTGCTGATCATGAAATGACAAATGGTTTTTGTTGGGGACATGCTAGTCTTACAAGTAAGTTTAATCGTCTTGCTTTTTTTGAGCCAGAACAAGAACCACCTTTTAGCTTAACTTCTAATAATGAAGAAGAGCAAAACCAAGCACTAGATTTTTATAAAGAACAAATTGATAAAATCGTCAATAATGAAGTGGCTGAGTTCCCAGGGATTCCTAATTTAGAAACACTTTCTAGTATACCAGGACTGGAATCTTACCTCTTTGATAAGATGGGAAGTCTATGGGCGGATAATGCAATGACCTTTCAAGGACTTTTTACGAGTTTAAAATCTGAACCCAAAAGTCCAGCAGCCAATCGTGAGTTTTTTGAAGATGTTAAA
>CAJXHA010000267.1 GCA_913053615.1 uncultured Bacteriovoracaceae bacterium
AGGAGGGCTGTATTTAAGTTTTGAGGGAGCACATAAAGTATATGAAAAACTCTTTCACAAAGAAGATGCTAAGGAAAAAAGAAAAGTATTAAGTGAGAAGGATAAGATAAAAGGTGCTGTTAGAACTGATCTGGTTTTATCAATTGAAATTATTCTTATAGCTAAAGAATCAATGCAAGGAAGCTTTTTTAATCAAGTTATTTCTTTAGTCATTGTTGGTCTTGCTGCCAGCATACTTATTTATGGTTTGGTAGCTATTTTTGTAAAAATTGATGACATAGGACTACTTCTCATTAAGAAACAATATAAGCGTATCGGACTAAGTATGGTGCGTGCTATGCCTTATATGATGAAAATTCTAGGAATAGTTGGAACAATAGCGATGTTTCTCGTTGGCGGTGGAATTATAAGTCATACATTTCACTTACCTATTTTTACTTTTGAGCTCTTACAAAACTTTATCCTTGGCTTACTAGCAGGACTTATTCTACTTATTCCATTTGAAGCCTATCATAAATTACAAAAGTAAAAAGGCCATCATCACGATGGCCATTCATAACTAAGTTATAAACAATTAATTAGTCTAATTGAATCGTATTACCACGAGTATATAAGTAACCTGAGATTTGCTCTCCTACACTTACTTCACAATCATGACCATTTATTAAAGGTAGAGAGATTCCCTTAGCAATCACCTCACTCATATCTAATGGGCATAAGATGTGCTCATTATAAAGTGCAATTGACTCAGCACTAATTTTAGCACGGCAATATGTAAGAGAGTCTGTTTCTACTTCTGTTACTTTTGCAATGAATTGAGCTTCATAAGTATCACAAGCAAAAACACTCATAGCTGCCAATAAAATAAAAATTGATAATTTCATATAGACTCCTAATTTGATTTGAGCTCTTTTACCAGATTTATGAAAAATATGTAAGTTATATACAACGAGCTTAACTTAATCTTAAAAATACACATATTTTTTACATATTTTCTTTAAAAAACTGAGCTTTTGCCCCCTGAAGCTTAAGATAGCTGGCCATTAATTGTTGATGTTTATCAATATTTTTTAAATTTAAGTCTGTGGCCTCAAGTCCTTCAAAGCGTAATTCACCACGAACAGTCCTCTGACAAGTCTCTAAGAGGTCTGCTCCATACATTTTTATTAAGGCAGCTCTATAATCCTCTAATGATTCATCTTCGAGCTCGATATCCAAAAGAATATTAATTAATTGATAGAATGTTTTTCTATGGGTCAAATTATCATTAAAAGTTAAGAACATTTCTGTTAATTCTTTTGCCTCTTCAAGCTTTCCAAGAGCAAGATAAATTAAATTTTTAAGCTCTCCAATATCTAATCTTCCCCATACAGATGCCTCATCAAATGCAATACCTATTAATTCACTAATAGGCATATAATTATCAAGCTCACTCTCTTCAAGTCTATTTACTAGCTCCTCTAGTCGAACGTCGCTTAATTGATGTAGCTTTAAAATATCATCTCGAAATAAAAGTGCTCGATTATTATTATCCCAAATCAAATCTTCAACTTCATAAATTTCAGAATAAGCTGGAACTAAAATTCGAGTGGCCTTTCCACCAAGCTCTTCATAGTCGGCAATATAAACTTCTTTTTCCATTTCCTCTAAAATACTCATTAGATAATTATATTCTGACTCGATACTACCTGCGTGATCCCAATGAACAAATTCATAGTCTGCATTCTCTTTAAAAAATTTCCAAGAAATGACGCCAACAGAGTCAATAAAATGTTCGACTATATTTCCATGCTCACAAATACTGGCTTGATTAAAACTAGGAGGAATAACATCATTTAGACCTTCAAAACTTCGCCCTTGCAATAACTCTGTTAGACTTCTTTCGAGTGCAACTTCAAACTTAGGATGCGCACCAAAAGAAGCAAAGACTCCACCATTCTTAGGGTTCATAAGAGTGACACATAATACAGGATATTTCCCCCCTAACGAGGCATCTTTAACAATGATAGGATAGCCTTTTTCTTCAAGCTCCTTTATACCTGCTAGTATGCTTGGATAAAGCTCTAAAATACTCTTTGGAACATCTGGCAGCGTAATTTCCTCAGTAATTATCTTACTCTTCACTGCTCTTTCAAATATCTCAGACAGACACTGTACTCTTGCTTCAGGTATCGTATTACCAGCACTCATACCATTACTAACAAATAGATTTCCGATTAAATTGACAGGTATATAAACTTCTTTTTGATCTGATTGACGAATAAAAGGGAGTGCACAAATCCCACGTTTATAATTGCCTGAATTAGTATCAATGAGGTGCTCAGGTAAAAGCTCACCATTAGGGTTATATATATCCAATAAGTACTGATCCATTAGTCCTTTTGGTAAATTATCTTCGTCTTGAATAGCAAACCACTTTTCACTAGGATAATGAACAAAGTCTGCATTCGAGATTTCTTCACCTAGGTAATAATCATTATAAAAATAATTAGTACTTAGTCTTTCAATATACTCACCTAGAGCTGAACATAGAGCAGCTTCTTTTGAAGCGCCTTTACCATTAGTAAAGCAAATTGGAGAATCGGCATCACGAATATGTACTGACCAGACATGAGGAACTAGGTTTCTCCATGAGGCAATTTCTATATTTATTCCAAGCTTTGCGAGAAGAGCAGTCATACTCTTAATTGTTTCCTCTAAACTTGTTTCCTTGCCAATTATATGCGTTTGAGTTTCTCCCTTTAGAAATTCAGAGAAAACATCACTCTTATCCACACCTAAAACTTCTTTAGGTTCAATTTTAAAATCGATTTCATTTTGAATAACTCTCTTTACAGTACATCTCTCCATGGCCGCGAGAATTCCTTTCTTATCTTTTTCAGAAATCTCTTGTGGCATTTCAATTTGAATATGAAAGGTTTGTTTATAACGATTTTCAGGATCTATTATATTATTATGACTTACACGAATATCATCTGTAGGAATATTTCTAGCCTTACAATAAACTTTTACAAAGTAAGCAGCACACATGGCCGAAGAGGCAAGGAAGTAGTCAAATGGTCCAGGTGCAAAACCATCTCCCTTATAACGAATTGGTTGGTCTGAGATCACTTTGAAATCATCAAAGCTGGCCTCTAACTTTAAATTATCTAAATAGCGTACATTAATCTGCATATGCAGTTTTTAGCAATATGTAAGCATTAAGTCTTTAGACCTAAAATATTTACACTCTGTTGAGGAGACTTAAATACCTATAAAAACAAGAGAATGATGAGGAAACTGGCCGCCCCTGCCCCCATTGTTATAAGAGTAACTTTTTTATCTCTTGCAGTCATAATACCAATCCAAACCCCAGTAATTAAAATTGTCAAAAGAGCTATGCCGAGAAGGATTTCAAATATACGCATCGCCTTTGGTCCATGCCCTTTATGTACTTCAATTAATGTTCTCAGAATATTAGGTTTAATCTTATATAATTTATAAATGTCATTTTCTTTTTCAAAACTATAATATGCTCTTGTCGTTGGGCGGGTGAACACACGAGTTCCTGCTGACTTTAAATATGCAAAGTCATAACCTGGCTCAACTTTTGCCAGTACATTTTTAACTATAACTTCATCTGGCTTATTTTCTAATAAGAGCTCTTTGACAAAAACTCTCTCTTCACTTCCTTTTATATCAAGTAAATAAAAAGTTCCCGTAATTGCCATTATTAATAAAAATGGAGCAAAAAAACCTGAAGCATATAAATGTACTTTTACTAAACTATTTCTTTTAATCATTATTTTTCCTTAACATAGAAGAGTCCTCTAAACTCTCCAATTTTATATCCTGTCGCTTGATCATTTGGGTATAATTTTTTTATTTTTTTAGCAACACTTCCTCGTGCATTACCATGGCAATTTAAGCAAAGGCCTTTAACATATATTGGTTCAACGTAGACTTTTTTATTATCTAAAACCTTAAAAACAGCAGCGGCCTTGGCACTCTCAGCATTAGAATCTTGATATTCCTTAAGAATATCTTTCATCCAATCCTTAGGAGCATTATCTTTATTTCTTATTTTATTAGATGTTCTTCCGATTTCATACTTATCGGCCTGATCATATTCAATTAAATGAGGAGCTTTTAAGTGACACATTTCAATAGCATTATATGGTCCCTCTTGCATGCCTGTTTTTAGCTCTCCCATAAATGCTTTTTTTATAGGATTTAAAATTTCTTGCGCTTTCTCTTTAAACTTATCCTCATTGGCAAAAAGTGAATTCGTGAACAAGATAAAAATAAATACATACTTCATTATTACTCCTTACTTTTTTAAGCCCTCATCAAACTTAGGAACATCATCTAAGTCATGGTCCCAGAGCATACGACTAGCATAAAAAATATGAGCATCAGGTCTCTTATCTAAGCCATTAGTTATAGAGCCAGCAGGAACCTGTAACATTTTTCCATTATGATCTTTAGGAAGTTTTGAACCACAATCGGTACAAAAGGTAGTCATAAAGCGAGTTCCTTCAACTAGATAATCTCTAACTTTATCTTCACCACTTAAGAATTTTAATTGTGCACTCTTAGAGAAAAGATTTGCTCCATGAGCACTACCTGAAGTCTTTTGACATCGAGAACAGTGACATAAAATAAAGTGCCCAAACTCACCTTCTATTTCAAATTTAACCGCACCA
>CAJXHA010000268.1 GCA_913053615.1 uncultured Bacteriovoracaceae bacterium
ACACCTTAATATTGTATCCTTATTCATTAGAGAATCAATTTTTAATATGTTAGAGAGGTCACTATAAAATTTCCGTTACTTAATATGGTAATTTTGCCAAAACTTCTTGGCTGTAAAATTTTATTCTTCGTAATATTAGATACTTAGAGAAAACTGAAGAAATACTAAATTAATGTCTTTAGTTTAAACTTTAGCATTTATAAAATTAATGACTTATCGTAGAATGAATTGATAAAGTATTATAATTATATACCGAAGAGATAAGTTAGTGATGTTTCATCTCTAATGACATTAGTGTCTAATGTTATAATAATATGAAGCTGAATATAGGATGTATGTTATGGATCAAGAATCAAAAAAGAAATTTACTGAACCTGAGTTAATCAAACTAAATGGTGATGACATTGATGATCTCTATGCATTCTCTCTTGTAAATGAAGAACTAGCCGCTGAAGGTGGCGGTTACTAAATTAGTAAAAACTATTTTTCGTTAGGGGAAAGGTATGGGGACTGAAGAAAAGAAAAAGTTTGAAGAGCCAATCATTGAAGAGGTTCAATGTGAAGACCTTGAAGATCTTTATGCCTTTGCAATTGTTCCTGCTGCTGAGGGTGGTGGATACTAAAATTCTCAAATTTGTAGAAAGTTTATCTTCCTCAAGCTAATTTAAGTGGCAAAATTTATAAATGGTATTACATTTAAATCAAAAGAAGAATTCGATAAGCTTTATCAAGCATCATCAGAAATAACACATACAAATTATATTATTGATAGTGCTCTTATACCTCATGGGCATTTAAGAAATACCAATAAACAAGTTTTTAAAATTTTAAATAATATTAATCCAGACGATTTTCCAAAATTAATTATCACATTGGCCACTTCTCATTATACAGATAAGAACATTCTTATAGATTATGATGTCTCATTAGAAAGTGGGATGCTCAGAGGTTCTAAAAGCTATGGTGCACTTATCAAAGAGCACTTTGAAGCTTATGGTATTAATTTGGAAGAAGATTATGAAACTGCAGATAAGGAGCATTCCTGGCGTGTTTTCTTAGCGCCCTTTAAAGAGCGCTCCAAAGAATATGGAATTGATCTTCACCATGTATCAATTCTTTGTGGAGATCTTTCAAATAGTGAAGAAAAAATAGCTAAGATTTTAGATCAGCTACAAATCTTAAGCTCTGATAAAATACTTATTCTCATAAGCGGTGATCTATCACACATTGGTAAAAATTATAAGGATAGCACCCAATATATTTCAGGTATTAATCAGAGTAACTTCAAAGATAAGCTAATTAAATTTGATCAAAGTGCAATTGAGAAAATTAAAGAAAGAAACTTTCAAGCTTATTATCAATTCATTCATGATTCAAGTTATTGTGCTCGCATGCAGGTAGCAGTGATGCAGGAGCTTAAAAATAATCATTATCTCTTTGAAGATTATAAGATTAATTTTCTAGATGCTAGTGAAAGGGATTACAATTTAGCAGAAAATAATTTATTTACTAGTGCAGTAATTGCCTTTGGAAGAAAAGTTGGTAGCGAACAACTTTGTAAAAAATTAAAAATCCTCGCAGATAAAAAACAAGTCTATCTTTATCATGTATGTACTAATGAGCTTTTCAAATTAAACTACTTGCAAGTGCAGGTCTTAGGCTGTTTATTGGATTCAAATGATTTTGATATAGATAAATTAATATTAAAAGTATCTAAAACTATAAAGGCAAATAATCTAGCACAAAAAATTAAAGAGATTATGGATTGGTGTAAAGAGCATAGACTCATTTCTCATCATTATGATTATGAAAATAAAGTTGCTGATAACTTTGATAGTCTTAAAGAGTCCATTAAAGATAAGATTACTTATTATAGTGCTCATGGTTTTAATGAAATTGATGCAAATATTGTAAAAGCAAATTGGGATCAATTTAATTCGATAGAGGCCAATGTAGAAGACTCATATATACGTTTTAGTTCAGGTAGTACAGGTACAGATAATCGCTTAAAGAGTGTTTATTCCAGTTTTACTTATAAACACCGTCAAGCTAGTGCTATGATAGACTTTCCTCCTTTAGAGCTTAAAACAATAATCCTTAATAGAGTTGATAATCTTGCAAGCAATGAAGAAGAAGAAAAAGAGATTTTGAATAAACTAATTGAAACTAATCATGGTGCTCGTCTTGCGATTATACCTAATCCTTATTTAGTAGAAAAAGAGGTATGGGATAAGTTATATAATTATCTTAATCAAATTCAGTATAAAATTATAATTCATAGTGATCCACACATATTAAATGCGTTTTGCTTTTATTTATCTAAAGAGCAAAAAAGTCTTAAATCCGTTTTTCAAGTTGAGCTTTCTCATTCTTATCTATGGTCTTTTATGAAAAAAAATATAGAAGAACATCTTAACTGCAAGATAAAGAATAAATTTATGAGTAGTGAATTAATGTATATTGCTGATGAATGTTCCTTAGGTGTCCTTCATTTACAAGAGAGAAATATTCACTATGATTTTAGGCCATATCAAGCTGAAGGTATAAATGAGCTTATAGCAAGTACTATGGATACAGAGAATCGAGCATTGATAAATTATGCTACAGGGGATCTCATTAAAAAAACCACTTGTAAGTGCCATCTCAAATCTCAGGCAATAGTGTATTTAGGAAGAAAAACTGATTTAATAAAAAATGGAGTGAAAACTTTTAATTACTCTGAACTTGATCAAATAATTTCAGCTATGAAGAATCTCCTTGTTTTTCAAATTGAGAGTATTGATGAATCGCCTATTATTTATTTAAAGTTTATAAATGAAGATTCTGAAAACTTAAATATTGCGAGAAGTCATATTTCCAAACATATAGAAAACTTTGAAGTAAGAGAATTGGTTTTCACTGATTATAAGCGTGGAAAGTTTAAACCGATTTTGACTAATTATTAGATAATCTAAAAAATGTATTCAGCCAAAAAAGCATAAGTATCTGATTTTACATATTGTTTTTGGCATGATTTATGCTTTTTTAAGAGTATGAGAATTCTATTTATTATGCTTTCATTACTTTTTATCAGCTGTGGTCAAGAGGGTACTCCCTGGAATCCTAAGGTCATAAAGGTGCAATCAGTGGCAGAGGCTGAAGGAGAACTTTATACTTATGAATTCTCAAGTGGCTCATGTACAACGGGTGCAAAAGAGTTCACAACGCTTCAAGCTGCATGTAATGCACTGCTAGATGAAGAAGTAAATAATTATTGCCAAAAAAATAGCCGTATTGCTTTATATAACTCTAATTGTAACTAATTAAATTAAGTTATTGTCGTATTGAATATTCATTCATTCTTGCTATCATTAGTTTAAATCCACATAAAAGGTAAATTTATGAAAATTTTAATTAATTGTTTAGTGCTTGTTCTTTTTACATCTTGTTTTGGTCTTTTTGATAAAAAGGATAATAAAGTAAAATTAAATCCATCCGGTAATACAGATGCTGTAAGTAATGATGCTCCGGATACTACTGCTACTGATGAAGTTGAAGAAGTTAGAGTTGATATTGCAAACCAAATTGTTGTGGTTAAAGTTGATAGTGCGTTTCAGGGTGTTGCAAATGACAGTGTTGATTTAGGATCTTTAGCACAAGCAATAAAAATTGCTTCAGATGCTAATGCAAGATTAATTTATATTAATCAATTCATTAGTGCAAAAGCTGGATCTGAACAAGTTATTCAAGCTATGAGTGCTGCAAATTGTCCCGTTTTAATAAGTGGCTTAGCAGTTGCAGGTGAACAAAAATTTACATTACCTCCAATTGAAGTTGGTGAAAACGATGGTTTTGTAACTGAAGTTCCTAGAGTGATTGTTCCTACTCGTGAGATTGGAGAGTCTTCAAGTGGCCTTGGGGTTTTTGAGTTAACGGGAGACCAAACTAATTATCAGGATATGCCATTAGTTGTCGCTAAGGCAGGAAAGCTTTATCCAAGTTCAGCTCTTAAGGTGCTTACTTTTTATAGAAATGAAATACCTGTTTATTATAAAGAATATGTAACAATTGGTGAGACTCCTATTAAGATTCAAAACAGTGGATCTAATGGTGGTGGTGAGTTTAACGGTGGTTTTAAGACTATTGGTTATTCTGAATTCTTAAGTGGATCGGCATCAGCTGATCTACAAGGTAAGATTATTATTTTTAGTTCAGGCTTAACTTTTAATTACCGTGGACAAAATAGATATGATGCAGAAATCACTGCTAGTAAAGTAATTGAATTATACAATCTATTATAATTAAGTTTTTAATATTGGCCTAGTTTAAGCTAGGCCAATTCCAATCTGGAGCCCTTGTGAAATACAAACATGCAGATAATATCGTTTATGCACCTAAGGAAGATGGTTCAATTGTTCTGACTGATATTGAGGAGAGTGAAGGAACTTTCTTTAAATTAAATGAAGTTTCAAAAGATATCTGGCTTTTAATAGAAGAGGGCTTAAATGTAGAAGAGTTGCATGAGCGTCTTTCACAAATGTATGAGCCTTATGATGATAACTCAAAGTCTAAAGTCGATGGTTTTATTCAAGACTTATTAAATCGTAAATTTATTGAAGAAGATAAATAAAATTATAACTGGAACACTAGCGTGGTGGTAATAAAAGCACACTTGCTATCACAAATTACAA
>CAJXHA010000269.1 GCA_913053615.1 uncultured Bacteriovoracaceae bacterium
GGGAGATCAGTCCTACCTAGCTCTAAGTAGTCAAGGAATAAAGTCATCTATAATGGAAAAGGGGTTTGAGTTTGAGTACCCAACTCTAAGTAGTGCCTTAAAAGATATTTGTAATTTTTCAAAACTTCCACCTGCAAATGTTTTGTCATTTCATCATCGCTTGAGACAGGTTCAGTATATTGATCAACCTATAGAGAAAGTATTTGATTTCTTTGCTGAAGCAAAGAACTTAGAAAGAATTACGCCAGAGTATCTAAATTTTAGAATAACTTATCAATCTACAAAAAAGATTACTCAGAAAACAATTTTTAAATATAAGTTAAAAGTGCATGGGATGCCAGTGTCATGGAAAACAGAGATAATAAATTGGAAGCATAATGAGCTATTTACGGACTATCAAATGAAAGGGCCTTATAAAGTTTGGTATCACACTCATTATTTTTACCAGCTTGGAAATGGCACTCTAATGGTTGATGATGTGAAGTACTTATTACCAATGAGGTTTATTGGTGAACTCTTTGGTCTTTGGTTAGTTAAAAAAGATGTGCCAGATATATTTAAATTTAGAGCACAAGAAATGAAAAAGTATTTATTATGAAAAAAGCATTAGTTTGGATTAGAAGAAGTTTAAGATTACATGATCATACAGCTTTAAGTTATGCCACCAATAATTTTGATGAGGTCTATGTTGGCTTTGTTTTTGATACTCATATCTTAAAAAAGTTAGACGATAAAAAAGATCATCGCATTACTTTTATTCATGACACTCTTGATAATTTAAATAAGCGTCTTGAAAATGGTGGCGTATATGTTATGTATGGAAAACCTGAAGACCATATCGTTCAATTGGCAAAAGACCTAGAAGTAGATGCTGTTATAACTCATAAGGATTATGAGCTATATGCTCAGAAACGAGATGAAAAAGTTGAGTCAAAGCTAAAAAAAGAAAATATCGAATTTAAGCGCTTTAAAGATCATGTGATATTTGAAGCAGAGGAAGTGAGAACTGGTAGCGGAGACTTTTATAAAGTTTTTACTCCATATAAGAATACATGGTTTAGTAAAATAAAAGAAAATCCAGACGTCCTAAGTGAGAGGAAAGTTGATATCTCCAAAATTACTTACAAAAGAGTTAAAGGCTATACAAGTGATTTAAGTTTAAGTGATATTGGTTTTGAAAGAACGGAGAAGGAAAGAGAATATTCTCCTGATTATAAAAAACTTTTAAAAAGCTTTAACCAAGTTAAGGATGAGTATAATAAAAAAAGAGATTACCCTGCAGTAAGAGGGACATCTAAGCTATCTGCATATCTGCGCTTTGGACAAGTATCTGTGCGCGAGCTTATGCGAAAGAATTGGCCCTATGAGAATGAGGGAGAAGAGATCTGGTTATCAGAGTTAGCATGGCGCGATTTCTACTTTGGACTTTTGAAAACTTTTCCTCATATTGAGAAATTTGCCTATAACGATAAGTATGAAAATATACCTTGGATTAATAATAAAGATCATTTTAAAAAGTGGTGTGAAGGCAAAACAGGTGTACCCATTGTCGATGCAGGGATGAGAGAGTTAAATCAAACAGGATGGATGCACAATCGTGTCCGTATGATTGTTGCCTCTTATTTGACGAAGATATTAATTATAGATTGGCGTTGGGGGGAAGAGTACTTTGCTAAAAAGTTAATTGACTTTGATTTGGCAGCAAATAATGGAGGTTGGCAATGGTCTGCCTCAACAGGTTGTGATGCAGCTCCATATTTTAGAGTATTCAATCCTTATAGACAGTCTGAACGTTTCGATAAAAATTGTGAATACATTTTAAAATATGTCCCAGAAGTTAAAAATCTTCCACCTAAGTATATTCATGAGCCAACCAAGATAACTCAAAAAGTTCAAGACGATAATAACTTTAAGTGGGGAGAAGATTACCCTAAACCTCTGGTTGACTATAGTGAAAGAAGAAAGGAAGTAATTCAAATTTTTAAAGATGCACCATATGAGTAAATTATACGACACCATAATTATTGGAGCTGGATTAAGTGGAATACATATTGCCAATAAGCTAATTGAAGCTGGTGAATCAGTTCTTATTCTAGAAAAGTCTCGCAATATCGGTGGACGCATTGCAAATCGTCGCTTTCTAAAACATAACTTTGCTCTTGGTTTGAATAGTTTTCAAGCTTGGAATCAAGATCTCATTATGTATGCAGAAAAGGGGCGTAAAAGCGGAGTGCTTAATTATTCTTGTGCTCACTATTTTTCAAATGGCGATATTACTAAGTGGACTAAGTCTTTATTAGGTAAAGAGAATATAAAATTACAAGAGTTAGTTCATAGAATTGAGAGCTTTACTGCTTTTAATAATGTTTACACTGAGTCTTCTAAGTATCAAGCAAGAAAAGTTATTATATGTGCTCCTGCTCATCAGAGCTTTTCCTTATTAAAGAACTCTGGGCTTAATCTATATGAATTAAATGATGTTCTCTATAGTCAGGATATTTTTTATTATACCAGAACAATTAATACATTAGATATTAAGGGCTGGACAAAAATTAGTGAAGCTCGTGAGAATAACTATCTATATGCTAAATTTAAAAAGAATGATTGGGTCGAAGAAGATCGAAATGCACTCAGAAAGGAACTTGATAAAAAATATGTACCATTTGAGTCTCATCTGCATAAATGGCGTTATTCGCAAGTACTTAGAACTTTAAACCCTCGCTATCAAATTCATTTTAAAGATAAAGGTATATACCTTGCAGGTGATTACTTTTTTGGAAGTGATCTAAATAGTGCAATAGCTAGTTCTAACTTCTTAATTAATCAACTTTCTTAGGAAACCAAGGAAAGAAAGCATTGGTTTCTTTCATATACTTTTGAAAGGCAGGGTCATCTTTCTTTTTTTCTTCAAGCATAGGAATTCCAGAAACCTTTAGTATTAAAAAGCTAATAAGTAGAGGTCCAATAATGGTCCAGATTGGAATTTGTGGCATCATGCTAATCCAAATACCCCACCAAAGTGTTACTTCTCCAAAGTAGTTTGGATGCCTCGTATACTTCCATAGGCCAACTTTACATATCTTTCCTTTATTGGAGGGGTCTTTTTTAAATTTATTCTTTTGGTAGTCTCCAACAGCTTCAAAGAAAAAACCTATTAACCATAAAGTAATCCCAAGATAAAATAATATTCCAAAAGAAAAAGTACTTAAATGTGCCAGTGGGTATATCGGAATCATTATTAATAGAGCCAAAACCATTTGTAAGAGGAAGACTCGATAATAGGCATTTACATATGGGTTACCTTTCCAACCTTCACGCATTTCAGTGTAGCGTGTATCTTCTGGTTTGCCATGATTGCGCTTAAAGAGATAAGCACTAAGTCTAATTCCCCAGGCACCAATTAAGTAAAGATAAATTATATGGTGTTGCTCAAGATAACCTTGCGAGATAAAGCTAGCGCCACTAATGATTACAAACATTAATCCCCAACCAATATCAATATGAGATAAGTTCTTATCAAGATAAGACCATAGGAATATTAAATTAATAAATACAAATGCCGCTAACGTCGCGCTTAGTATGACCATGGATTAGATATTCCTATATTATTAGGTCTAGTATAAGTTAATTGAACAACAGAAATATTTCTCATATAAAAAGCGGCCTCACAATAATTTAAATAAAATCGCCATTTACGAGCAAATGTTTCATCAAAGTTTAACAGTTTTATCTCTTCAATTTTCTCGTTAAAGTTTTCAAACCAAGTATGTAGAGTCTTAGCATACATAGGTCCCATATCGAGCATTTTGATCATATGCATATCACTTACTTTATTGATAACCTTATTCATTTCACCAATACTAGGAAGTAATGAACCTGGAAAAATATGTTTCTGAATAAAGTCGACTCCTTTTCTAAATTCATCATAGCGTGAATCAGGAGAAGTGATTACTTGTACGCTTAAAAGACCCTCAGGTTTTAATAATTGGTGACACTTTTCAAAGTACGGCCTTAAAAATTCATGTCCTACGGCCTCAAGCATTTCAATACTAACTATTTTATCAAATTTTCCTTCGACTTCACGATAGTCTTGATACCTTACTTCAACTAAATCACTTAGACCTTCATTCTTAACTCTCTGACGAGCATATTCTAATTGCTCTTTAGAAATAGTAATGGTTGTGATCTTGCACCCATACTTTTTCGCCGCATAACAGGCAAAGCCCCCCCAACCGGAACCAATTTCTAATACGTGGTCAGTTGATTTGATCTCTAAATTCTGACAAAGGTTTTCATATTTATTTATTTGAGCTTGCTCTAATGTTTCTTCATTAGTTTTAAATAAAGCACATGAATAAGTCATTGTAGGGTCTAGCCATAATTTATAAAAGTCATTAGAAAGATCGTAATGATATTCAATATTCTTTTGAGAGCCCGCCTTATTATTCTTATTTAATACATGGAAAACTCGGTTAAAGACTTTCATAAAATTAGCCGGATCAAATTTTCTTTTTGAGCCAGAGACTGTAGGAGCATTTTCTATATTAAGAATCATCCATTTGATTACATTAGTGATGCTAGATGTATCCCAATCACCATCGATATAGGCCTCTCCAAATCCAACATCTCCTGAAAGAACACACTTTTTAAAGAAAACATTAC
>CAJXHA010000270.1 GCA_913053615.1 uncultured Bacteriovoracaceae bacterium
TCTTCCGATTTAATTGATAAGTGATAGTTGTGTAGTCCGCTGAAGAATGACACCAATCATATGTGTACATTAAATTTGCTTCCATTTTAATTGTACGAATAATTGAAAAATGAGCTGCACTTAATTGAGTAAAGCTAAGTTCATAATTAACTTCTTCTCTTTCATCACATACCATATCTGCTAATACATCTGATTTTAAGATAATAGTATAAGTTGTTTCTTTTTCTCCTAAATCATTAATTCTTGAACTAACACGAGCAGTATATTCATCTGCTTCACCATTAATACTAACGATTGCAGACTTTTTTAAAGTTTGAATAACTTCTACTGAGAAGTCAGAAATTAATTGATACTCTCCACTCGTTCTGGTTGAAACAACACTTGAGTCTAGTGAGAAATTAAATGTGTGAGCAAATGCAAAGTTTAAAGCTAAAAGAGCGATAGTAAATAGTTTCATGGATACCCCTAAATTTATAAATATTAGGGATTCATTAGCATAGATACTTACTGAAATGAATAGCTCTCAGCAATCTTAACCAAAACTGGATACTTTTTACAGGCTACAATGTCCTTCTACTGGTGCATTGGCCAGACAGTATGATTTTTGAGCAGCTTCGTACTTTGTAACCCTCGCATCTTCATCAGTCATTAAATTAAAGATAAAAAGTTGAGTTGCACTTAAGTCTGCTCGCTTATAAAAAATCTTATCATCTTCCATATAAAGTATACTCTGACAATTTAGACCATACATTGGAATGTAATTTGAGTCACGTACACAAATAGTATCTCCATAGCTAGTTTTTTTATACTCATATCCAAGAAGAGCATGATCTCCAATTGAGAAACCTTTTATTCCAATATAAGGTTCATGATGTTTTTCAATTCTTCTGATAATTTCATAAAAAATATTTTTAAATTCATTTTCATAACGAGGATTATTAATACGCACTGATCGTGCAGAATACTTATGACTTATTGAACGTACCCTCATTTTTAAATAAGCATTAATTTTTGGATGCTGTGAAAGAGTATATATATCTGAGAATCCAGGAATTTTCTGTGCTTGATAATTAAGAATATTTTTAACCTTTTCAAGTGCTATACTTGAACACTCACTATTATAATCACTAGCTTCACAACTTCTATCATTCTTATCAAAGTAAGCCAGCTTAGATAGGTTTTGAGTGATTATTGCATGACCACGACAACGACCAATACCACGATATCCAAAGTTCACAAAACTCATAAAGGCATAATCATCAACTGCTTTTAAAAGACCTTTTTTGGTATTGCAGTACTCACTACATTTAGGCAAAACATCCGGCCTAGGGCTTGGTGCTGGATCAGGGTTTGGTAATGGTAAATCTTGGGGTGTACCATCAACTATATCTCTAATAATTTCTGTTGGGCTTTTCTTATTCTTATTATCTAGGCAACCTACTAATAAAATAGTAGTGGCCCATATCATGATGAGTTTATCCATAACCTCTTCCTATTAACATTCTTGTTTTTTTATCTGTCTGATAAAATTGTCCCAATCCAGTTTTTATCTGAATAGAACAATTGTTAAAAAATGCCCTTAAATGGTTTCAAACGAAGATCTATTTAGAACAGTATTTTGCCAACATTTTACCAATATAATTGGTATCGTATGGCTTTTCTTTAATACCAACTAAATTTGGATAATCATTTGTATCAAGTTTTACTGAACTAAAACTTGCAGTGTAAATAATAACAGGTAAAGTATCCACTAACTCAAAAATGTTCGCCACAGTACCATCTGTAATATTATTGTCCGATACTATTAAATCATAATCATCTTGATTAACCTCTTTAAACTCACTTACACTTGAAATTATATCAAACTCAATTTCATTAATTTTTTTAAACCAAGTATTGATTATTGTTTGTGTAAATTTATCATCTTCTATAAAGAGAATCTTATAAGTTGTGGAGTTGGCAGAAATTTTCTTTAAAATTTCATTTAATTCTTCTATTAAATTTTCATTTTTCATTAAGATAAAATCAGGCCTAGATTCAAGTCTTGCAAAATTATCAAAACTTACTACAGAAGTAAGCATTATAAAAGGAGTCAAAGAGTTTAAAGTATGACTTGATCTAATAGCTGCAAGCAATTGAAAACCATCAAGATTTTCTAATTGAGTTGAAGAAATTACTAGGTCATAGTTATATAAAATTAAAAAATTAAAAGCTTTCAATCCATCACTGCATATAGTTATGTCATATTTCTTATTTTTTAATTCGTTGATTAAAACATTACTAATAAGAGATTTTTCGCAAATAACTAAAACATTCATTTATAAAATATAAACAAATGTTAATCTTAATACAACAAGAATATTAATGAAGTATTTAGACCAATTGCCAGAAAAATGACGACACTATAAAGCATCATTTCTTTTAATGAACACTTGGCCGCACTTAATAATGGTAATGCCCAAAATGGTTGAACCATATTAGTCCATGCATCTCCCCAGGCAATTGCCATAGCAGCATCATTATATGCAATTCCTAATCCCTTGGCCGCAGACAAAATGATTGGAGCTTGTAAGGCCCATTGTCCACCACCACTTGGAACAAAGAAGTTCACTACACCGGCACTTAAATAGGTAAAAAAGAGAAAAGTATTTTCATTAGCAAGACTAGTAAAAAAGCTACTTAACTGGGTTGCAAGCCCAGAGCTTGCCATCATCGCCATAATCCCAGCATAAAAAGGAAATTGTAAGAGAATCCCACTACTGTCTTTAACTGAATCATTAAAACTATTTAAAAAACTTTTGGAATTTCCATGGAAAATCATGGCCAAAATCATAAAGAGAAAAATCATTAAATTTAAATCTAAACCACTGGTGGAAATTTTTGAAAAAATATACATAAGTCCCATCGTAATCAGGGTAAAGTTTAATAGTCTTGAATGTTCTAGCTTTTGAGCAAAGTTTCCTCCTTTACTCTTTTCTAAATTAAAACTTAGCTCCTCAAAACTTATTACTTGTTTATGCTTTGTGTACTTTGCCATTAAAAAATTTATAAGAACTAGTAAAAGAATAGTTGTGATAAGAATACTCAAATTTAAAGGAGCAAAAATTGTTTCATTAAGAGAGTAACCTTCATTTTGCATTAACTGCATTAATTCTTTGGAAGGATTAGTTAATTTAAGGGGAATAGACCCACTTAAACCCCCATGCCACACCAAAAAGCCTGAATAAGCATTAGCAATTAAAAGTCCATAATTTACTTCTCTTAATTGCCTTGCAATTTGTACCGCTAAGAGTGCACTTACAATCAAGCCAAAGCCCCAGTTTAGATAACAGGCAAAACAAGAAGTAAGGGTTAATAAAATAGAAGCTTGTGTCTGTGTTTTACACAGTCCAGCAATACGTGCCAGCAGATTATGCACCACATAAGTCTTTGCCAATGTGAAACCAAAAACAAGAATTAAGGCCATTTGCATGGAAAAAGTCATCAGTGACCAAAAGCCGTCACCCCAGTATGTAACCATCTCTAACGGGGTCTTAGACTGTAGTACCATTCCCGCAATAAAAGTAATTAATGTGAGAATAAGAGCAAATATATATGCATCTGGAAGATAATTATTGGTTATACGAGTAAAGATCAAAGACATTCGTTTTATCACGGATTTCTCTCCTTATTTCAATGGCCAAGTTAATGGACTTTTCCTAATATATTCACTCTCAAGGAGTAATTATGGCAGGTTTAGATAAAGTCGTCACCTCATATGATGATGCACTGAAAGGTATTTCTAACGATATGCTACTGATGGTAGGTGGCTTTGGTTTATGTGGAATCCCAGAAGGTTTAATTCAAAAAGTTGCAGACTCGGGTGTAAAGGGTCTTACTTGTATTTCAAATAACGCCGGTGTTGATGGATTTGGCCTTGGCAAGCTTTTAGAAAAAAGGCAAATCAAAACCATGATTGGAAGTTACGTGGGTGAAAATAAATTATTTGAAGAACTTTTTATCTCAGGAGAAATGGAAGTTATTCTTACACCACAAGGTACATTAGCTGAAAAGATTAGAGCAACGGGTGCAGGTATTCCAGCATTCTTTACCGCTACAGGTTATGGAACTGCAGTTGCAGAAGGTAAAGAGACCCGTGAATATAATGGAAAGATGTATGTTTTAGAAGAAGCTTATCCAAAAGCAGATTTCGCACTAGTAAAAGCATGGAAAGCAGATCGCTTTGGAAATTTAATTTTCAGAAAAACTGCTGCAAATTTTAATCCTATGATTGCAACAGCAGGAAAGATCACAGTTGCTGAAGTTGAAGAGATTGTTGAACCAGGTGAACTTGATCCAAATGAAATTCACACTCCAGGTATCTTTGTTCAAAGAGTAATTAAAGGTGAGTTTGAAAAAAGAATTGAAAAAATTACGGTGAGGTCATAATGGGTTTTTCTAAAGAACAAATTGCACAAGTTATCGCTCGCGATTTACAAGATGGTTTTTACGTTAACCTTGGAATTGGAATTCCTACTTTAGTGGCCAATTACGTACCAAAGAATATGGAAATTATGCTGCAATCTGAGAATGGCCTATTAGGTATGGGTGAATTTCCTACTGAGGAAAATGTAGATGCAGACTTAATCAATGCA
>CAJXHA010000271.1 GCA_913053615.1 uncultured Bacteriovoracaceae bacterium
AAATAATTTAAAAAAGAGCCATAAAAATTCAGACATTATAATTGGTAGTAATCTTGGAAAGAATAAAGATACTCCAGATCATAAAGCACCTGAAGATTATGCAAGCCTTTACGAGACATTTGCTCCACATAGTGATTACTTGGTTATTAATATTTCATCTCCAAATACTCCAGGACTTAGGGCCTTACAAAGTCGCGATGGATTCAAGGCAATTTGTGAAGCAATTGATGAAAAAAGAAAAGTACAAAAGAAACCCCTTTATTTAAAAATTGCTCCTGAATTAGCAGATAGTGATTTAAAAGATCTTATCGATATTTGTAAGGAGTATGAACTCTCAGGAATAATTGCCACCAATACCTCAATTCAGCATAATTATGGAAAAGGTGGTTTAAGTGGAGATATTATTCGAAAAGAATCTAGGGCCACGAGAGAAAGAGTATTAAAAGCATTAAAGGAAACACCAGAACTTAGTTGTATCGGTGTAGGAGGTATAAACTCCTTCCAAGACCTTAAAGAGTTTTGGGCTCTAGGTGGAAGTTTCGCTCAAATATATACTTCATTTATCTATCATGGTCCTCAACTACTCACTCAAATTCAAAGTGAACTAGATAAAGAATTAGCCAAGTACCAAGTTAAAAATCTAAGAGAATATATTCAAATGCTACAAAGTAACGGTGCTTCTTAGAAAAAACCCGTTACTTTATCTAAAAGAGTTTTAACTAATTTCGTCTTACTTTCATCATACGGAGGATAAAAATAAGTTGCTCCTAGATCCATGGTTCTTCTTAGGACAGGCTTTAATATAGAAAATTCTTCAAAGCCATATTCAGCATGATACCTACCAATACCACTTTTACCAGCTCCTCCAAAGGGAAGTAATGGATGTCCTACTGCAACTAAAACATCATTTACAGTAACTCCACCACTCGCTGTTTGATCAATAATAGTATTCGCGAAGTTTTCATCACTACTAAAAACATAAGTCGCTAATGCATTATCAAACTTATTAATATAATCCACCATTTCTTCTAAATTATTTAGACCGACTATCGGTAAGAGAGGTCCAAAGATCTCTTCTTGCATAATCTTCATATCACGATTAAGTTCGCTTAAAAGTGTTGGGTACATCACTCTATCTTTTAACTCTCCACCATAGTGAACTTTTGCCCCCTTAGACTTTGCATCCTCAACTAAATGGAAAAGACGGTCGGCATGTCTTTGTGTGATTATATAAGAAAAGTCATCACTCTTATCGAAGTCCTCTTTAGGAAAGAACTCTTTAATTCTTTGAATACACTCTTGAATAAATTCTTCTTTTTGTTCTTCATGAATAAGAACATAATCGGGGGCAACACAAGTCTGTCCACTATTTACAAATTTTCCCCATATCACTTTGCGAGAAGTTTCCTCTAAGTTTGTATTCTTATCAATAACACAAGGAGATTTCCCTCCAAGTTCTAAAGCGACACTACTTAAGTTCTTAGCGGCTTTTTCCATGACGATACTTCCAACCTGAGTCGAACCAGTGAAGAAGATATGATCAAAAGGTAGGTCTAATAATAAGTTTGAAGTTTCAACCTCTCCTTCAAAGAAGGCAACTTCTTTTTCCTGAAAAACTTCTCCAAAAAGCTTTTTGATAATTGCATTTGTTTCAGGGGTAAACTCTGAAGGCTTTACCATACAAGTATTCCCAGCAGCGAATGCAGTCAGCACAGGGTATGCATTTAATTGAAAGGGATAATTCCATGGAGAAATAATTAAGCAATTCCCCTTCCCTTCTGGTTTAACAGTACTCTTAGTGCCTTTAAACAAGAGGGGGGCTTTTACTTTTCTTGCCTTCATCCAAGAGCTTAATTCTTTTTCCATTAAATTGATCATAGAGATCACCGGCATAATCTCGGTAAGATCAGTTTCGATTGCTGGCTTATTAAAGTCTGCAGCAAGGGCCACATTAATCTCAGATTTATGTTCAAGAATTAATTTTTTTATCTTTTTAAGCTTTGTTATTCGATAATGATAATCAGTATTTCGCATTTTAAACTTATGCTCTTTTTGAGCTTCAAAGCATTTTTGAATTAATTCTTTTTGATTATTCATAATTTCTCCAATATTAATTTCTCAACTCTAACCTAATTTCCTAACTTTAGCTATTAACCGAGTGCTCATATCAAATATATAAGTTCTAAATTTTTCTTCAAAATTGACGATAAATTAAGTGCTTAAACTTATGAGGTATTTATGAAATGGAGTTTATTTTTAACAGTTTGTCTTTTTCTAAGTTCATGTTCAAGTGTGAACACACAACATGACTCTTATCGAAGTCTTGCCAATACGACTGCATTGAGGGTTTTTGTTAACTCACTTGCTCGTCGCTCGGGTAATGTTGCTGCAAGAGAATTAGAACAACAAATTCAAAATAACTTTAGACGCTTTATAATGGAAGTTCCTGATGGTAGTGACGTTGGGAACTGGGCAAGAATTGGTATTACAAAGGAACAGGCCAAGAGAATAAACTCACTATATGATGACCTACCTTATATGAATAAAGTTCATAAGTGGATTATGGAAAATGTAACTGTCCTTGCTCGTGGAATCAAGCCATCAATTGCTCGTACTGTATACAATGAAATCTCTGGTGGAAGACATGTACTTGTTAACCCTTATGCAGGGATGACTGATGATGCTGCTCAATCTGTTTTAAATAGAAGAAATCAAAACAGACCAGGGAGTGTAAGAAATAATAATGCTGCCAAGATGGATCCCCCAACTATATATGATGATATTCTTGGACGTAATAGAAGAATTGCAAGTGCAACTGAATCACTGCAGTTAAATAAGCTTGATAGTAATGCTAAAAAATATATTCTTGATAATATTTCAGTTAGTGATGACTTTGTTAAGAATAATCCCCTATTAGCTAGTAATATGAATCATTCAGCTGAAAGTGCTCTAATGATTGTTAAAAAGACAGGTCGTCGTTCAGTAGGTCCAGGTTGTAAACAATTTAATGAGAAGGCCAGTGCGGAAATCTTAGAATTAAAAGCTAGAGTTGATATGAGAAGAGCTCAAATTATCGAACAAAAAGCATACGCTAAAGCTGGTGATACATTTAACTCAGTTGATGATATCGATGATGCATTAAGACTTTCACAGAAAGAAATTGATGATGCCACAGAGGAAGCTTTTGAGGAAGTTCTTGGCTATACCAAAGTAGAAGCTAGGGCCGCGATTAAAAGATTAAAAGCTAAACCTTGCAAGGTTTACTAAGAAGAACTAGAATCAAAGTATGTATTACGATTTAAAATTCCTGCATATAGCAGTTGTTCTCATTTTTATTCTTTCGCAAGCTCAATTATTTGCAAAGTCTAGTAAGCTCCACAATATTTTAGCAGGGATTACTTCTCTCTTAGTACTCGGAACAGGATTTGCCATGCTCAAACGCTTTGGCATTTCTCACTCTGGACCATTTCCAGTGTGGGTTATTATTAAACTCGCTGTTTGGTCTCTACTCGCGATTGCATACCCAATAGTTTTTAAAAGATTCCGCTCATTAACCAAGCTTTTGTATATACCCTGGATACTACTCATCTTGATGGCAGTTGCTATGGCCATTTACAAATTCTAAACTGGAACACTAGCGTGGTGGTAATAAAAGCACACTTGCTATCACTAATTACAAGCAGCCTCAGAATCTTCTTATCTTTTTAGTAAGTTATAACAAACCTTATAGTCATCTAGCTTGCATAAAAGCTCTTGATGCAAGGCTGCCCATACTGTCACTCAAATCAATTCATTAAAGATGGTCGTTATTTTAGAAAAAATGACTCTCGTTATGTTCAAAGATTTCAATGCAAAGAGTGTTTTAAAAAGTTTTCTGTAGCTACAACTGAGCTTGAGTGCGGACATAAAAAAAGAAGAATCAATTATCAAGTCTTTAAACTTTATTGTTCGGGAGTTTCCTTTAATCGAATGGCATGGCTTTTAGGAGTTCATAGACTCACAATCAAAAGAAAAATTCTTTATCTCGCAAAAAAGTGTAATCGTGATCATAAAAAACTAATACAAAACAGAGTATTTTCTGAGATTCAAATTGATGATTTGATAACAACAGAACATACAAAACTAAAACCACTAAGTGTAACTAATATCTATGCAAGTGATCAGAGGTTGATTTTAAAGTCACAAGTTTCACAGATCCCTGCTTTTGGTCTATTAGCTAAAATAAGTCGTGCAAAGTATGGATATCGTGAAAGCCATCTGCGAAAGGGACTAGATAAAGCCTTCTCTGAAGTTGAACCATATATTAAAAAAGATGCTCTTTTTAAGAGTGATATGCACCAACTTTATCCCGAGTATATTTTTAAATACTTTCCTAAAGCAGAGCTTCAAACTTTTAAATCTGAAAAAGGTTGTGTGAGTGGCCAAGGGGAACTAAAAAAACAAAAATACGATCCTATCTTTTCAATAAATCAGTTCAATGCCAAACTCCGAGCTGATCTAAACCGACTTTTTCGAAGAACCTGGTGCACGACTAAAGACCCCAGAATGCTACAATGTCACCTTGATATTTATCGTCACTTCTACAACCTTCGAAGCCTGAAAATTATTTAA
>CAJXHA010000272.1 GCA_913053615.1 uncultured Bacteriovoracaceae bacterium
ATGTTGGATGTCATTACATTTGGATTTGTAAAGTCCTTTGCAGGTACATTACTTTTTATATTTATTGTAATGATTATAGTCTTTAGATCATTTAGCTGGGGTATGATTACAATGATTCCTAATCTTATGCCAATAGGAGTTGTCTTTATAACGTTAAGTATAAGTGGTATTCAAGCAGAAGACTTTATCATTCTTTCTGTTTGTGTTCTCCTAGGACTCTCAGTAGATGACACCTTACATTTTTTCATTAGCTTTTTTAGAAATAAAGAAACTGAAGCAAACCTTGAACAAAATTTAAAAAAGACATTTAAAGAAACTCACAAAGCATTAATCATAACGACACTTATTTTTGTCGCAGTAACTCCATGTTACTTTATTTCTTCAATTGCTTTATTCGGTAAAATGGCCATCGTTATGTTGGCAGCCATGTTAATGGCATTAATAGCTGACTTTCTCGTTATACCTGCGGCATTGATATATTTTAATAAAGAAAATAAAAAATAATATTTCCTATTACATCGAGATCACCACTATTTGTTAATATACGGTGAAAACTATAAAGGTTATTATTATTAGCTCCTGGCAAAACCCCTTTCAAACTTGGATCTGGCCATGCATTTGGTCTCGCATAACTAAAGAGAAAAGAAGGCTGACCATTTACATTGATACGTGCATTAGTCATTTGATCAGTATACTCAAAGCCATTAGGAAGATATTGTTTTAAATCCATTGCAAAGTTCTTTGTAAAAAGAACTGGTAGATTAATCACCACAGACTCTCCAGAAACAGGATCAGTAACCTCAGACTCTCCTCTTAAAGCTTGTGAGATTTTCTCTAAACGATTTGGCTCAAGAGCCGGATCATTAATAACATACTTAGTATCAATTAAATATTGTTCTTGATTTGGGTATTCAGCAATTTCATACATCTGCTGCATATAATTAATATCGTGATCAATCGCTTCAATTAATAATTGATGTGATTTTGTTAATGCAGACTCTGCATCAGTCTTTAATGTTAAGAAGTTCTTATATTTATCACGTGGAGTATTTGAGTTTTTCTTAAAGAGAATATTGCGATAAACATTTGGTGTCATAAGGTGCATATTTCTTGCATCTTTTGAAAACCAATTTCTAAAGTTTAACATTTGAACTTTTGTCCCCTTAACAGAGGTCCATAATGACTCATTTAAAAAAGTTGGTAACTCATCTAAGTTAAATGCATTAAAATAATAAATTGTTGCTAGAGTATTTTTCATGTAAGAGACAACTCTTTCTAAGTGAGCTCTAGTAAAAACATCATATCTTCCATTGGAGTGATTATTCGAAAAGTCTCCATTTACAGCTAATGCCCAGTCAAAATCAAATTGAAAGCTATTCCATTGTGGGTAATCATTTAATAATTGTTCAAACTGAGTAATACTGCTTTCAAGTACTCCTACTACATTATTTGCTAAGAAGTTTTGAACATCTGAGATAGATTCAAATCGCTCAGAATCGGGAGCTGGTTTAGCAAGATACTCCATGAAGCCAGCAACTGTTTTAGAGTATAAGTGTTTATTGTATGCAATTTTAGTAAATGACTCGATAATCCCTTTATATATAAACTCTGACTGTCTTGCTACTCCACCTAACTTCCACACAAACCCCTCTAATGGAGCAGCTAAATCAGCAAATGAACTATAAATAATTGCAACTGGGTATGAAGCATTATTCCTATCTTTATTCTTACTTAAAGTATTAATTCTTTGATCATTTTGAAGAGCATTAAGCATTGATTTGAATGAAGCTTGATCATGAGCTTGTAATAGATATTGTTCATTTATGTTTTGAACAAACTGGTGACTTGCAGGTGCGTTACTAAGAGTTCGTCCTTGGTCTTTTGTTTTTTCAATAGTTTGTTTACCTGACTCAGTAAACTCTTTACGATTTGTATTAACAGTAAAATTGTAAATAATTGCCGCAGCGATAAGAACAAAAAGAGACAAAGACATGAATTTCATAGGTACCTTCAAATTAGTTTGTATAATCCCTTGCATATCTTATCAAAGTAAATAGATAATTAGAAGAACCTATGGAGGGGGCATAAAAGTGAAAAAAGATATAAGCTCTAAATATTACATTATTCCAGAGTACTTAAATCGGGTACTTTTTGTAATTATTTTTATCTTTAATCTAGTTTTACTCTACCAAGCTTCTCATACAGAGAATAAGTTAATCATTATCCTCTGTGCTTTTTTCTTTGCTTATACAAATAATACGATGTTCGCTCTATTGCATGAAGCTGTTCACAATGTATTTAGTAAGAATAGTAAAATAAATAGAATATTTGGAATTATGGCCTCAGCTTTTTTTCCAACTGGCTTTAGTCTGCAACAAGTTTTTCACTTATCTCACCATCGCTTTAACCGCACAGAAAAAGAAAGGTTTGATTATATTCAAAAAGGTGAAAACAAATTCATTAAGTTTTCTCAGTGGTACTGTATCCTTACTGGAGTTTATTGGCTCTTCGCTACTTGCGGAGCTTTCTTCTACCTAATTATTCCATCTGTATTTAGAAATCAATTATTCAAAGGTCGCTTGGGTAATCAGACTGGTGCTGAATCTATGTTTAGAGGATTAAATTCTGCTAACTCATTAGTTCTTAGACTTGAGATTTTATACTCATTCAGTTTTCAATTTTGTATTTTTTATTTATTGGATTTAAACCTTATTGGTTATCTTGCATGTTACTTTGCCTTTGCACTCAATTGGTCTTCATTACAATATGCAGATCATGCTTTTAGTGAATTAGATACTAAAGATGGAGCATGGAATTTAAAAGTTTCAAAGTTCTCTCAATACTTATTTTTAAATTACCATTTCCATAAGGTTCATCATCAAGATATGCATATTCCTTGGATTCACTTAAGTAAACTAGTTGATAAAAATGAAGAGAGACCTAGTTTTTGGGCCATCTATTTAAAGATGTGGCGTGGTCCTCAACCATTACCTAAAGAGAGTCATGTATGAGCTTTAATTTATTTATCAAAGCCGAAAGCTTATGTTTATCTGAATTCTATCATTATACAATGAGACATAGACGCTATTTTACGATCTTTCTCTTCTTATACTTACCCGCTCCCTTTAAATTTAGAAAAATGCAATTATTACGTTATGGATTCTGTTTATTACAGTATATTGATGACTTACTTGATGGAGATAGAAAAACCAATCTAGATGTAAATAAAGTTGCAAAAGATGCCATCGATGAAATTCAAGCAATGCAGTTTAGTAATTCACGAGCTGGCGTATTAGCAAAAGCCTTCTTTAGTATTGTAAAAAAAGAAGGAATGGATATTGAGCAATTCAAAGAAAGTATTATAACTCTTATTAAAGTCATGCAATTTGATTATAAAAGAGTAAATGAAAAAATCACTCTAAGTGTTGATGAATTGCAAAAGCAGCACCAGGAAACTTTTAATTACTCTGTTGACCTAATGCTCATGGCCGCTGGCAGTAAACTCAGAGCTAAACAAGTTCCTAATCTAATCAATACCTTTGGTTGGTGTTCGACTATGAGGGACCTAGAAGAAGATTATGAGAGAGGTCTCTATAATATTCCAAAGGACATTGTAGATACCAGTATGAGCTTTAATGAAGTAAGAACGAATTCTAACTTTAAAAAATGGATACAATCAGAATTTGCTTTGGCAGATCAATACCTTGATCGATCAAACCAAGAACTCAAAGAGTTAAAAAATGAAAAAGGCTTTAAGATTCTTATGATATTTTGGAAGTCTATGAATAGTTTTTTTAATAAATTTAAGCAAAGAAATAGGATATATTTTAATAGCATATGAATAATGAATTTTTAAAAGACATTTCATTTAAAGAGCTAAAAAATGCACTTATGGGGCAAGATCTAAATCAAGTTCCTCAGTCTTGGTTCTATATTGGACAAGTTAAGAAATATAAGAAAGGTGTCCATCGTCTAGATATCTTAGAGCACAAATTAATGATTTATAAAAGTAATCACAAATTCATTGCTCAATCTCGATCTTGCCTACATATGAACACTGATCTTAGTAAGGGCAAGCTAAAAGATGGAGTCATTAGCTGCCCAATGCATAATTGGAAGTATAATACCAAGGGCGAAACAAAACATTCTTGTAAAAAGTTAAAGCAATACCCAATTGAACAAATTGAGAGTCATTTATTTATCTTTATTGGAGAAGAGAAGAATTTCTTTCCCTTTCCCAAATTTGCGACAGAGGAATTTAAAAACTTACAAGCTCTAAAAAACCCCTTACACTTTGATATTGGTATTAATTACTTTTTGCTTTCAGGAAATGGATTTGATTTAAACCACTTTGAATCTATGCATGGCAGAGTACCCATTAAAAAGCCAACTCCATTTTTGAGATCAAAAAATAGAATCTGTATTAATCATGAGTTTAGAAACACATCTAATCTTTTCTTAGATAAAGTTCTAAGAACAATACTAAGTCCGATTGGTTACCTTAACTTTGATGTGGTAGCAGGTAATATGGTCTTAGCTGAAACAAAAATTAAGAATAGAGTTAGTCGACTCCTCTTTGTATTAACTCCAGAGG
>CAJXHA010000273.1 GCA_913053615.1 uncultured Bacteriovoracaceae bacterium
AGTTGGTAAGCCACCAGACTTATTATGGTCACCCTTCCAAGAAAAGTGATACCAAGGTCCTCTTGTTGTGAAATAAGAAAGGTTTATTTCGTATTTCTCACTTCTTTTTTCATTCTCAATTTTCTTTTTAAGCTTAATTATTGATGGGTGAACTCTTAGTTGAAGAACAGTATTTATTTTATTATTTGATTTAGCTTCCATATCCGCTAGAGCATCTACGTTCCATGGATTTATAACTAGCGGTTTTTCACAGATGACATCGCAGCCTGAACGTAGACCAAATCTAATGTGAGAGTCATGAAGATAGTTTGGACTACAGATAGATATATAGTCGATTTTATCTGGAGATTGTTCGTATCTAAGTCTTTCTATGTGACGATCAAATCTTTCAAACTCTTTAAAATAGTAAACATCTCCATGATATCGATCCAAAATTCCTACAGAGTCGTGTGGATCTGTCGCACAAATTAATTTGTTACCTGTATCATTAATAGCTTGAATGTGTCTTGGAGCGATATATCCCGCAGCACCAATTAGAGCAAAATTTTTCATAAATTTTCCTTAAACCAATTTATGGTTTTTTCGAGTCCCTTATCAATTTTTATTTTTGGCTCGTAATTAAGATTTGTTTTAGCTTTATCAATATTAGCATGTGAATGTAATATATCACCCTCTCTAGGAGCAGTATATTTAGGAGTTACTTCTTTCTCCATCAATGATGCTATTTTTTGATAGAGTTCATTAAGAGTTGTTTTATCATTTAAAGCAATATTATATACTTCATGGGTGCTGCTGTTAGAAAACGCCGCTTTGATATTGGCATCAACAGCATTCTCAATATAACAAAAATCTCTACTGTTCTCACCATCACCATATATTTCAATTGTTTCACTATTTTGAATTTTCTCAATCCATCTCGGTATTACAGCAGCATAAGCTCCTTTAGGGTTTTGTCTTGGACCAAAAACGTTAAAGTATCTTAATCCTGTGATATGCAAGTTATATACTTTGTTAAAGACGTCTGCATAAAGTTCGTTCATTCTCTTTGTAGCTGCATAAGGAGAAAGTAAATTACCAATTTCACTTTCCACTTTTGGAAGTTGAGGATGATCTCCGTAGACGCTACTACTTGAAGCATAAACTAAATGTTTTACATTATTATCAACAGCAGCTTTTAAAATATTTATAAATCCAGTGACATTATTACTATGACTATCAATTGGGAGATCTATGGAGCGTGGAACTGAGCCAAGTGCTGCTTGGTGAAGAATGAAATCTATATCTTTAGTCACATTTGAGCAGGTCTCAAATGAAGTGATATCACCTTCTATAAAAGTGAAGTTATTTTTTTGAGAGTTATCTAAATTGCTTATTACTTCATCAAGATTTTCTTGAAAACCAGTTAAGAAATTATCTAGACCAGTAACAATTTGATTATTCTTTAAAAGAAATTCAGTTAAGTGCGAACCAATAAATCCTGCACATCCTGTAACTAGCCATTTGTATTGTTTTTCAAACATTTTATAAAGCCCAATAAGAATTAAATATTTCTCTTGGTAAGTAAGACTTAACATCAACTCCTAGACAATCTTCATTCATGATTTCACGATATTTCTCTGTGCTCATTTCCAAGAAGGTCTTGTGTTTAACAGCTCCAATTATGGCATCAGCTTTTTTTAGCTTCTCGAATGATATGATTTCAATTCCATAGTGAGCCATAGCTTCTTCAGGGTCTACCATTGGATCATGAACTTGGACTTTAATACCATAACTTTGAAGCTCATTGATAACGTCAGTTACTTTTGTATTTCTTAGATCTGGACAATCTTCTTTAAAGGTCAAACCTAGAATTGTAACACAGCTATCTTTAACATTTTTTCCATTGTGAATGAGCTGCTTGACTGTTTTTTCAGCGATAAACTTCCCCATACCATCATTAATTTTTCTTCCACTTAAAATAACTTGTGGGTGATAGCCAATCATCTCAGCCTTATGAGTAAGGTAATAAGGGTCAACTCCAATACAGTGACCTCCTACTAAACCAGGATAGAACTTTAAGAAGTTCCACTTTGTTCCTGCTGCGGCGATAACATCAGTCGTATTAATATCTAATTTATCAAAAATTACAGAAAGTTCATTCATAAGAGCGATGTTTAAATCTCTTTGGGTATTCTCAATAACTTTGGCTGCTTCTGCCACTTTAATGCTAGCCGCTTCAAACACTCCCGCTTCAACCACTGAGGCATATGTTTTGGAAATTAACTTTAAAGATTCTTCATCTTGACCGCTAACAACCTTAGTAATTTTCGTAAATGTATGGGTTTTATCACCTGGATTTATTCTCTCTGGACTGTATCCTACTTTGAAGTCCTCACCATTTTTTAGGCCTGAGAACTTTTCAAGAACTGGTACACAAACTTCTTCAGTAGCACCTGGGTAAACAGTCGATTCGTAAACTACTGTGTCACCTTTTTTTAAAATACTACCAATAGACTCTGAAGATTTAATTAAAGGTGTAAAATCAGGTTGTCTTGATTGATCAATTGGTGTTGGTACAGCAATAATATGAAAATTAGCAGCACTTAGATCTTCTTTCTCAAAGGTAAAGTCAATATTTGCTTTCTTAAGATCATCTGTTTCGACTTCATTAGTTAAATCAATGCCATTTTTAAGCTCATTAATTCTCTTTTGATTAACATCAAATCCTATTGTTTTAAACTTGTGACTAAATGCGACAGCTACGGGTAAACCTACATAGCCAAGGCCGGTTACAGAAATAATTACATTGCTCATTGCGTTGCCTTAATTAAAGTGTTTTGAACGAATTAAACATATTAAAAAAAGTTTATTTTGTACATTCTGTTTTGCAAGGTCGCATCGTGTTATTTGCGTCCTAGAAGCTCTTTCAATCCCGATTATGACTTTGCAATTAGCCCATAAAGTTATAAAAAGATAAACAAATTAAATTAAGAGGAATTCAATGGACTTAAAAGGCAAAAAGTTTTTAGTTATTGGTGGAGCTGGGTTTATTGGCTCACACGTTGTTGATCAATTATTACAAGAAGATGTAGCGGAAGTTGTTATTTACGATAACTTTTTTCGTGGTCGCATGGATAATATTGAAAGAGCACTAGAAGATCCTAGGTGTCGTCTCTTTGAACATGGTGGAGATATTCTTTATCCAGATATTCTTTCTAAGGCAATGGAAGGAATGGATGGTGTATTTCACCTTGCTGCTTTATGGATTTTACAATGTCATGAGTATCCAAGAACAGCTATGGATGTAAATGTTCAAGGTACTTTCAATGTAATTGAAGCATGTATTAAAAATAATATTAAAAAAGTTGTTTATTCTTCTTCTGCTAGTGTTTATGGAAATGCATTAGAACTACCAATGACTGAAGACCATCCATATAATAATTTTACTTTCTATGGAGCAAGTAAAATTGCAGGTGAGCACTTCTTTAAATCACTTGGTGATCGCTATGGTTTTGACTGGGTTGGTTTAAGATATATGAATGTTTATGGACCAAGACAGGATTACACTGGAGCTTATATTGCAGTAATGCATAAGATTCTAGATCGAATTGATAAAGGTGAAAGACCTCAAGTGTATGGTGATGGATCTCAGCAGTATGACTTTATCGCAGTAGAAGATATTGCTCGTGCAAATATTCTTTCAATGAAGTCTGAAGCAACTGGTGAGTGTTATAACGTTGGTCGCGGAATTGGAACTTCAATTAAAGAGTTAACAGATACACTTATCAAGCTTACTGGAACTGATTTAGAAATTGAGTATAAAGAAGCTGGATTAACTTTTGTAACTAATAGAATTGGTTGCCCTAAGAAAGCTGCAAAAGATATCGGCTTTGAATGGACAATTGATTTAGATGAAGGAATGAAAAGACTAATTGATTGGAGAAAGTCTGATATTGCTGCTCTTGAATCAAGAAGAAAGCAAGTTAAAGGCGTAGGACATGACAATAGATAAGAGAGTGGTTCATATTTCTCTTCCTTGTGTCGGTGATGAAGAATGGGAAGCAACTCGAGAGGTTTACCAATCCGGTTGGATTACACAAGGACCGAAAGTTGCAGAGTTTGAAAAAGAATTCGCTAAGCTTCATAATGCAAAACATGCACTTGCAGTAACGAGTTGTACGACTGGATTACATCTTTGTTTAGCTGGATTAGATATCCAAGCGGGAGACGAAGTTATTGTTCCAGCTTTTACATGGGTTGCTACTGCAAATGTTGTTGAGTATATGGGAGCTAAACCAGTATTTTGTGATGTGGATACAAGAACAAATAATATCGATATTACAAAATTAAAATCTCTAATTACAAATAAAACTAAAGCAATTATTCCTGTTCATCTATTTGGCCTATGTGCAGATATAGATGAGATAAAAGCTATAGCAGCGGATATTCCTATTATTGAAGATGCTGCTTGTGCGGCTGCTAGTCAGTATAAAGATGGCTTTGCAGGAACATTAGGTTTGGCCGGTGTTTTCTCTCTACACCCAAGAAAAAGTATTTCGACAGGTGAGGGGGGAATGATTTTAACTAATGATGACGCTTTTG
>CAJXHA010000274.1 GCA_913053615.1 uncultured Bacteriovoracaceae bacterium
CCTACCAGAACCATTTTCTGCATAGAATCTCCTTGTCCTTTTATTGGAGCGTGAATCATTATAATCTTTGAGTGTAGTGCATTCTTTTTGGGATCACCTTCTTCCCATGGTCTCCCATTGATTTCTTCTTCATACGGAAAAACAGTCAGAATATCCCCAAGAATTTCTTTTACCTTAACTCCTGGGGAGTCCTTAACAATTTCAATTGTGATACCAATCAGGGGAATTTTAAACTTATCAGTTGAGACATCATTTTTAAGAAAGACTTTTACATCACATCCTTCTTGTTTTAGATCTTTTAACTTATAAGCAACATCTAACCTATCATCCGTAAAACGAGAATGTGCAAAATACACTTTTGCCCCATCGGTACACTTTACTGTATTTAATATGTCTAGAGCATAATTATGATATTTGCCAGTCTTCACTCGCTTCCCACGAACTCTTTTGTAGATAGGTGCGGGATATGTATACATTGTTACTTCAGAATCAATTTCTTTTTTAAAGCTTCGGTTCCAATTACCTAAACGACCTTTTTTAAGATGAGTAAAATAACTTTTTAATTGACTATACAATGAAGAGTTATTTTTAATGATTAGAAAATCATTATAATTATTTCTCTCATCATCCCAAAAGTTATTAGAAGTATGAATTGCTATATTCTTTTCACCTGTTTTAAGTTTTGAGATAAGCATAAACTTATTATGATTAAATGCGGTCGCGGAACAATAGAGACCACAAATACTTAGGGTGCTTCCATCATTTCCAGGGAAGGCCGGTTCTAATATTTTATATGAATCAATTGAGCCCTGATCTTTAAATGGTCTCATTAGAATATGTATATTCACACCACGTGACTTTGTTCTAACGACTTCCTTAGCAATATGTGGCATTTTCATACCATAAATATTTAAGTAAACAGTTTCGCCCTTAGGAGTTTGATTAAGTAAATTAATGAATTTGTCTTCAATGACTGTTGATTGCTGATCATTTAAACCAGGTTCATTAATAACCAGTTCATAATCAAGAGCAAAAGAAAGTGTAGAAAATGTAATAAGTAAAATTAAGTACTTCATAACCTGAACTATAGTTCACATTATAATTTTAAACTATGCTCTTGAAGAAATTACATAGGATGAAAAAACTCAAATAATTCAACTACTTATCTAATTCGATAAGGTACGCTAAAGAAAGTTTAGTGAAATAGACAGCGTGATTGGCCCTATTATTCATGACCTCAACTGTATCATTTTCAGTGTGAATAAATGGGTTCTCTTCCTTAACATAGGCCTCAGCGGGGAATGAAGCAATAAAGCCATTATATGTCCAAGCATAGTGATCACTACAAGCATAGCCACAAGTATCATAGGCCCAAGAGACATTAACGTATCGATCGATTAAATTACCTAGAAACTTATTTTGCTTAGAATTTGTATGATCATTAATAAGAACTATTTTTTTTGAACTACCATTATAATTTGTGCCATCAATCTGTAAAACACCTTTAATAAGCTTATTTTCTTTAGCATACTTTTGAGCGATTTCTAAAGAACCTCGCAATCCCACCTCTTCTGCGGCATAAGCAATAAAAATAATATTATTTTTTGGTTGGTAATTTGATTCAACAAGAACTCTTAATGTTTCTGTCAAAACAGATATGCCTGAAGCATTATCATCTGCTCCAGGTGCATGAGAATGAACACCTTCATCATTTGTATTTATTGAGTCTAGATGACCACCAATTATTATATTTTGATTTGTACGTCCTTTAATTTCAAGAACAACAGAGTCTTGAGGCCATTTTCTATGCTTATAAAGGCTTACATTTATATCAGACCTAGTGGATGTTATTTCAGACCAATTCTTAGCTAAGTCCTTAGCAGCTCTAACTCCATCACTACTTTTATAGTATCTTGTTTTATATGAGCTAAATTTTTCAATGAATTTATACAGCCTTCGTTCCTGAACTCTAGATAATGCATCTTTTACAACTGCTTCGCGATTAATTGTATAGTTTTGAAGATTAAAAAATTGATCGAGTGACTTATTTAAAAAGTGTTCTGGTCTTTCCATAACGATAAAACCACCACAATAGGTATTAGTATTATGGGATTTAACAGCTCTTTTTCCAAGACTTTCCTCAGTTGTAGGCTCAAAGTTAACTCCATCATAGGAGAGCCACAACTCTGCTTGAGCATAGATAGAAACTGTGAATATCAAAATAATTATTTTGAACATTAGACTAGAATACCTTAATATTAAATTGATTGAATAGTCTTACAAGCTACTAGAATAATTGAAATATAAAGTAATTTTAACCTCGTTTATATAAGAAACCATGGTATAGAGAAGACAAAGCAAAGAAGTGATTATGATGGATGCAAATATATTAATTGAAAGCTTATATTTAAAAACAAAAGACAGCGCTAGTAATATTATTATAAAAGGTATTGCCGCTGGAGCATTTATTGCTCTTGGTGGAATACTATATGCCATGATCGCCTCTATGAACACTCAAAGTACACTTTATAAATTAGCTGGAAGTGCGGCTTTTAGTATAGGCCTTATCTTAGTCATAAAGTTGAAAGCACAGTTATTTACAGGAAATAATTTATTATTTCTAAATTTATTTCATAAAAAAAATCAATCCAAAGAAGTTCTTATGAATTGGTTATATATTTACTTCACGAATTTCATTGGTGCGATAATATTAGTATTCTTCATAAGTTTACTAGTTCAATACATACCAGGCTTAAATCAATTTCTAATGAGTGTAGCTACAAAAAAAACAAGTTATCCATTTGAACAAGCTTTTTTCAAAGCTATTTTATGTAATATTTTAGTATGCTTAGGTGTTCTGCTTGGAGTAAGTCTTAAAACTAATAAGATGAGAATACTTGGTATTATTATCCCTATCACTCTTTTTGTTTTCTTAGGCTTTGAACATAGTATCGCCAATATGTTCTTCATTCCTCTAGGCCTTATACTTAAAGGAACTAATTTTATAGAATTTTTGCCCCAATTCATTAATAATCTTATCCCAGTTACGATTGGTAATATTTTGGGTGGTTTAATTGTTTCTATAGGTATTTATAAGTTTGTTAAATAAATGAAGAAGTATAAAAGAGCTTATATTGAAATTACAAATATCTGCAATTTAAATTGCTCGTTTTGTCCCATTACAGAGAGAGAGAAAAGCTTTATGCATATGGAGGAATTTGAGAGCACAATTGCTCAAGTCGCTCCTCTTGCAGATCAAGTTTGCTTACATCTAATGGGTGAACCACTTGCACACCCAAACTTTAAAGAAATAATAGAGCTATGTGAAAAATACGATGCACAAATACAATTAACTACCAATGGTATTTTACTTAAAAGATACGCGGACTTTATAATCAATAGTAAAGCCATTAGACAAGTAAATATCTCGGCCCAAAGTTATATGGATAATTTTCCTAATAAAGACTTCACAGTTTACCTAGATGATATCTATAAGTTTGTAGAGTCAGCCATGTTAAAAAGGCCTGAACTTTATTTAAATATACGTCTTTGGAATATTCAAGATGCGAATAATGCTCACTGTAGTGACGGGAATGAATTAGTTTTTACATACTTTGAAGAAAAGCTTTCTATAAAAATAAATCGCAATTTAGAGCTTGGAAGAATCAAGTCAAAAAAACTTAAAGAGAGATTATATTTTCACTTTGATTCACGCTTTGAATGGCCAAGACTAGACAAACCAGTCCAATCCCAAATAGGCCGATGTAATGGACTCGTTGATCACTTTGCCATTCATGCTGATGGTAGTGTTGTCCCATGTTGCCTAGATGATCAAAAAATATTAAACCTAGGAAGTCTTAAAGCAACTAGTTTAAATGAGATACTCAACTCAGAGCTTGCTCGCACGATTAAAGAAGGCTTTATAAAAAATCAATTAAAAGCCGAATTATGTCAAAAATGCACCTATATAAACCGGTTTAAAAAGTGAATATTGAAAAAAAACTTATAAAGACAAAAACACTGCTAAAACCCTGGTTATCATTTCTCGAACTTGAACCCATACGTACATATCCAAATCTAAATATTCCCAAATATGCTCAGGGTTGGATTAATGAACTAAAAGATAAAAACATAGAAGAGCTGGTGGAATTTGAAAATAATTTTACGATAAATACTCAAGATCATGACTTTTCAAATTTTCTTAAAGAGCTAAGTGAAACAATATCCTTTCCAAAGCCCTTAGTTTCAAAAGAAGATGACATCATTATAGGTTTAAAGCAAAAAAAGAATCATGAAATTCAAAGAATACGTGAAATTATCAAAGACTATAATGAATTAAACTATGTCGACATTGGAAGTGGCGTTGGTCACCTTTCAGAAGCTCTAGTCAAAGAGCAAGACTCTTTTAGTAATTGCATTGATATGGATGAATATTTACAAGAGCTCGGTAAAAAAAGACTGAATGAAAAGGGTCTTCTGAAAAAATTCAATTTTATCCATGCAAATTTTAAAAAAGATTCTCAATACCAACTTATAACTCCGTACTCAAAGAATATGATTCT